>JBLNGJ010000193.1:0-6124 GCA_050264675.1 Micromonosporaceae bacterium | reverse complement strand
ACGCGCACCACGAGCACATCCTCGTAGTGCGACCGGTTGAAGATCGCGATCATGCCCGGCCCCGGCAGCGCCCGGCGGATCCGCCACAGGAACCCGTGCGCACGCTCGACCGGCGTCGGCGGGCCGAACGCGCTGATCTGCACACCCAGCGGGTTCAGCGCCCCGGCCACGGTCTTGATCGCGCCGTCCTTACCGCCGCAGTCCAGCGCCTGCAGCACCAGCAGCACGCGGCGACGATCCCCACCGGCCCGGGCCCGGGCGACCAGGCGCTCCTGGCTCTCGCGCAACGCACCGCCGAGACCGCTCAACTCGGCCCGCGTCCAGGCCTTGCCATCGCCGCCGGTCCCCGGTCGCGCGGCCCGGGGCAGGCCGGGCGTGCTCCGGGTATCCACGGTGGTCAGGTCGACGGCCGGCGCCACCCGCAGCCGCTCGGTCACCCGGTTGGCCCGGCGCAGCCGATCTGCACCCGGATCCGCCGCGCCGCCCATATCCCGCCTCCCGCAACGATCATCGAGCCGGTCCGGCCGGCTAGGACGGGCTCGGCTCGACCTGGGCCAGCCACGACCGGAACGCGCCGCTGAACGGCTCGGTCCCGTCGGCCAAAGCTCCGGCGAGCCACCGGCTGGCCGCCCGGGCCCGCCGGACCACCTCCGGTGGGTACCCGAACCGGGCCCGGTGCGCCTCGAACTCGTCCACGTCGAGCACCTCGATCTCCCCGGTACGCCGGCGGCGCACGTCGAGGTCGAGATCGATCACGGTGACCCGGTGCCGACCCAGCCAGGTGGCCGGCGTGGTGACATCGCAGTAGATCTCACTGCGCCGCGGCGCCGCGTTGAACATGGCGGTCCACCAGGCCTGCACCGGCACGAGCAGCACGTACGGCTCATCGCGCACCTGCTTCTCGCGCTCACCGATACGGGCAGTGGTGCCGTGCGGTACACCGAGCCAGGTGCCGGCGGCGTCAGTACCCAACCATCGAGCCGGGTAGCGGCGGTGCGGACGACCGTCGTACTTGAGATAGACCACCTGCACCGTGTGGCCGCCCATCGCGCCCAGTCAGCGCACGAGGTCGGCTGGGACCACGGTCACCGGGAACGGCACGGTGGCCTCGAACGCCTCGTCCCCGCGCACCGCCGCCACCTCGCGATACTGGCCAGCGCCGTCGCGCTGCCAGGCCACCAACCGAGCCTCATCCGGCCGGGCCACCGGATCGACGATCCAGAAGGCCGGCGTTCCGGCGCGCTCGAAGCGGGCCCGCTTGACGTGGGTGTCGATGAGCCGGCTGCTCGGCGAGAGCACCTCGACGGCGAGCACCGGCGGGCCGGGCAGATCCTTCGGCGTGAAGTCCTCGTCGCGGCCGACGAGCAGGTCCGGCTGGAGCTCGGTGTCGTCAGCGAGCCCAACCGCGAACGGCGCTACGAGCACCTCCAGGCCAGGAGGGCAGGCATCATCGAGCATCCGGTACAGCCGCCCGACCGCCCGCTGGTGGAGTCGACCCGGTGCGGCGCTCACGATGAGCACCCCGTCGATGATCTCGTAGCGGCGACCGTCCTCGGGCAGGTTTTCCAGGTCGGCCCGGGTGAAGGGACGCCCGTGCGCCACCGGCTGCGCCGCCATTGCCATGACCGACATTCTTCCTCCCTGGCGTGCACCCGCGCCAGAATCGTCACCGATCCGCCCGGCGGCAAGGCCTGCCGACGCCCTGTGGACAATGCCGCCCGGGCGAACCAGGTGCGGGTAGCCTGAATGCCCGTGGCCGCCCCCACCCGCACCGAGCCGACCGTCGAGTCCCTGCTCGACGCGGCCGTGGCGGCGGTGCCCGGTGGCGTCTCCCGGCCCGGCCAGCGCCAGATGGCCGGCGCCGTCGCCACGGCGGCGCGCGACGGTGAGCACCTGCTCGTGCAGGCCGGCACGGGCACGGGCAAGTCGCTGGCCTACCTGGTGCCGGCCCTGCTCGTGACCGGACCGGTGGTCGTCTCCACCGCCACCCTGGCGCTGCAGCACCAGCTGGTCGACCAGGACCTACCCCGGTTGGCCGACGCGGTGACACCGTTGCTCGGTCGCCGGCCGACCTTCGCCGTCCTCAAAGGACGCCACCACTATCTGTGCCTGGCCAAGCTCGACGGCGCCAACGCCGACGAGCCCGACGGGCTCTTCGACCTCTCCCGAACCGGCACCCGCTGGGTCGGCGAGGCGGGCCGGCTCGGCCGCCAGATGCAGCGACTCCGCGAGTGGGCCGAGCAGACCGAGGTCGGTGACCGTGATGAACTCGACCCCGGCGTGGACGACGCGGCCTGGAACCTCGTCTCCATGCCAGCCCGGGAGTGCGTGGGCGCGGCCCGGTGCCCGTTCGGCGAGCAGTGCCACGCCGACGCCTCGCGCGTGCGGGCCCGCGAGGCCGACATCGTGGTGACCAACCACAGCCTGCTCGCCTACGACATGCTCGCCGGGCGCCACATCATTCCGCCGCATTCGCTGCTCATCGTCGACGAGGCGCACGAGCTGGCCGACCGGGTGAGTTCGGCCAGCCAGGCCGAGCTGACCGCCGAGCTCCTCGACCGGGCGGCCCGGCGGACACGCTCCTTTGTGGAGGTAGACGAGTACGAGGGCCTTACCGAGGCGGGCGACGCGCTGGCGCTCGGGCTCGCCGACGTGGCGCCCGGGCGTCTGGCCGACGGGCTGCCGGCGGCGCTGACCGAGGCCCTCACCCTCATCGACGCAGCCACCCGGCGCTGCCTCGACCGAATCGGCGAGATCGCCATGGACGACCCCGACCCGGTGCGCAAGCAGCAGGCCCGGGCCGTGCTCACCGAGATCAACCGCACCGCGCAACGGATGCTCGCCGGCTCGGAGTTCGACGTGATCTGGGTCGAGCGGGGCGACCGGCGCCCGTCGGTCGTGGTCGCGCCGCTCTCGGTGGCGGCGACGCTGGCCACGCACCTCTACGACGAGCGCACGGTCGTGGCGACCTCGGCGACCCTGGCCCTGGGCGGACGATTCGACACGCTCGCCCGCGCCCTGGGCCTGCCGCCCGAGCCCGGCACCGCCGACCCGGCGGTGCCGGCGGTCGAACCCGCCAGCGACCCGGATGGGGGCGGCAACGACGAGTGCCCCGAGCTCTCCTGGGCGGCCCTCGACGTCGGCTCGCCCTTCGACTACCCCCATCAGGGCATCCTCTACGTGGCCGCGCACCTGCCCCGGCCGACCATGTCCGGACTCTCCGACGCCGCAGCCGATGAGCTGGTGCGCCTCGTCGATGCGCTCGGCGGTCGCACGCTCGGCCTGTTCTCCTCCCGCCGGGCCGCCGAACGGGCCGCCGAGGTGCTGCGAGCCCGCAGCCAGCTCACCGTGCTGCTGCAGGGCGAGGAGGCGTTGCCCTTACTCGTCAAGCGATTCCGGGCCGAGCCGCACACGTGCCTGTTCGGGGTCATGTCGCTCTGGCAGGGCGTCGATGTGCCCGGTGACGCCTGCCAGCTGGTGGTCATCGACCGGCTGCCCTTCCCCCGCCCGGACGAGCCGCTCGCGGCGGCCCGGGCCGCCGCCGTCGACGCGGCCGGCGGCTCCGGCTTCGCGGCGGTCAGCGTGCCGATTGCGGCCGTGCGGCTGGCTCAGGGCGTCGGCCGGCTGATCCGGTCCAGCACCGACCGCGGCGTGGTCGCGGTGCTGGACTCGCGGCTGGAGACCGCGCGCGGGTACGGCGGCTTCATGCGCCGATCGCTGCCGCCGTTCTGGTACACCACCCGGGCCGACATTGTCTACGCCGCGCTGCGCCGGCTCGCGGCCGGATGAGACGGCACTCAGCGGTCGAAGTCGGGCGGCAGCGGACCGAATGACGCGATGGCCGCGCCCGGCTGGGGCGGCCCCGTCGGCAGCGGCGGGCCGGGCGGGGGTCCACCGGTCTCCTCGGCGCGGCGCAGCTCGGCCAGGTGCCGGATGCCGGTGTTGAGCACGGCCACGATCGGCACAGCGACCAGCGCGCCGATGATGCCCGCGAGCACTATCCCGGCGGCGATCGCCACGATCACCGCGAGCGGATGGATCGCGACGGCCCGCCCCATGATCAGTGGCTGCAGGACGTGACCTTCAAGCTGCTGCACGGCGATCACCCCGGCCAGCACGAGCAGCGCCACGAACGGGTTGCGGGTGACCAACGCGACGAGCACCGCGACCGCTCCGGACAGGGTCGCCCCGATGATGGGCACGAACGCGCCGAGGAAGACCAGCGCGGCCAACGGCAGCCAGAATGGCACCCGCAGGATTACCAGCCACAGCCCGATACCGACCGCGTCGATGAAGGCGACCAGCACGGTGGCCCGCACGTAGGCCACCAGCGTGCGCCAGGAGACGTCGGCCGCGCTGCCGATCGAATCACGGATCGGCTCGGGCAGCAGGCCGACCAGGAACCCGGTGATGTAGCGCCCGTCGCGCAGGAAGAAGAACGTCGCGAAGAGCACCAAGAAGATCCCGGCGAGCACATGCCCGAGCGTGGCCGCGGTGGTGAGGGCGCCGCTGGTCAGCTTGCCGCGGTTGTTGCGCAACCAGTCTTCGACGCTGGTGATCAAGCCGTCGACCTGCTTGTCGGTCAGGTGCAGGGAATCCTGGATCTGGTTGAGCCCGGCCGCGGCGTTCTCCGAGAGCTGGGTCGAGCCGGCGATGAACTCGTTCACCACCAGCGTCAGCACGCCGACGACGGCGGCGATGCCGCCGATGACCACGAGCGCGGTCGCCAAGGATCGTGGAACGTGGCGGCGGCGCAGCCAACCGACCACCGGCGAGAGCAGCGCGGAGAACAGCAACGCGATGACCAGCGGAACGACCACCAGCTGCAGCTGGGCGATGACCCACAAGACGCCGGCCACGGCCGCCACCAGCAGCAGGACCCGCCACGCCCAGGCGCCGGCGATCCGCAGGCCGCGGGGCACGTGCAGGTCATCGCGGTGGCTGGCCGACGTGGACGCCAGCACGATAGCCGGCGTCGCGGCAGCTGGCGCCGGCGCCGGCACGGCGGGACTCAGTGGAGCCGGGTTGGCCGCCGGCGCGGCGGTCGGCGGAGCCGGGTTGGCCGCCGACGCGGCGGCGGTTGGCGGAGCCGAGTTGGGCGGGGCGGGGTTCGGCGGAGCCGAGCTCGGCGGAGCCGGGCTCGACACTGACAAACCGTCGTCCTCGGCCGCCCTCGCCTCCTCCCGGGCGGCCCGCACGCTCGCCCGTCCGGCCTCATAGGCCCGGCGTAGATTGTCCCGCACTTGTTCGAACCGGCCCACGCGCTCACCTCCGGTTATCGGCCTTACCCACCCACGCCGATCACGTGTTCACGGTAACGGCCGGCCGTGGCGGCCCGGCGGTCGGCCGCGGATGCCGGCTGGTCGGCCGCTGGCCCAGCCGGGCCAACGGGTAATTTGGCATCTGTGACCGCTGTCGCCTCCGAGACCGACGACACCGACCACGGCCTGCCGATCCGCCTGCTGCACGACCGGGTGCTCGTCCGGCTCGACGGCGGTGAGGGTGAGCGCCGGTCAGCAGCCGGGATCGTGATCCCAGCGACCGCCTCGGTGGGGCGGCGGCTGTCCTGGGCGACCGCGGTCGGGGTTGGTCCGCACGTGCGGTCGATCGTCACCGGGGACCGGGTGCTTTTCGACCCGGACGACCGCTCCGAGGTGGAGCTGCACGGCCGTTCGTTCGTGTTGCTGCGGGAGCGCGATGTGCACGCCGTCGCGGCGCAGCGGGTAGAGCCGGACTCGACCGGGCTCTACCTTTGACGCCCGCGGACTCTTAATCCGCGGGTTCGGGGTTCGAGTCCCTGGCGGCGCACCATCGATCAAGGCCCTGAACTGGGAGAACGTCCCGGATCGGAGCTTTCTTCATGTCCACTGTGGTTGTTCGTGTGCTCGTGGTGAGCTCTGGAGCCGACCGACGGTTCCGACTCTGGGTGGGAACAGGCGGACTGAACGGCACCGGCGGGCGCCCAGCTCTGTGACGCGTCGAAGGTCGTCGGTGGCCTTGTTGTGCCGACTGCCCGTCGCGGGTCACAGGCCTCACCGCGAGGTTGCACCCCGACAACCAGCGGACTGCCACCACGATTACCTCGGGCGGAAACCGGTAGCCGGCAACGGCGACGACGCGGTGA
>JBLNGJ010000192.1:0-4259 GCA_050264675.1 Micromonosporaceae bacterium | reverse complement strand
TGACCGGGAGCCGTTCATCGATCACGTACCTGCCGCGGACGCCGGACGACCCGGAGATGCGCCGACCCGATCTGACCATGGCCCGGCTGCGGCTCGGCTACGAGCCACAGGTCGATCCGGTCGAGGGTCTGCGCCGCACCATCGCATACTTCGCCGAGCGTCTGGGCGTCGGCGGCTGAACAGACCGGTTTCGGACAATCGGCGCGGCTTCCGCTCAGGCCGTTAGCGGACCGTACGTAGGCTTGGCCCATGCAACCGCCGTACCTCGACGAGCCCGGCGCGCAGCCGCCCGCGGCGGAGACCCCGCCGACCGCGCGCGGGGTCGGGCGGGCCCGGGTGGTCCCCCCGGCGCCGCCGTCGGTGCCGGCGAGCGCGCCGCCGGTCTGGTATCCGCCCGCCGGCTCCCACTACGGTCCGGTTGCCCCCCAACCGTCGCGTCGCCTGCGCCCCCGCTGGGGCCGGATCGCGCTGGTGCTCCTGGTCGCGCTCGCCCTGTGCGTCAGCGGCAGCGTTCTCGCCGGTCTGATCTATGCGGACAACCTCAACGACCGCCTCAAGCGCACCGACCCGTTCTCGGAGATCACCGGCGAGCGTCCGCCGGTGCAGGCCTCCGGCGCGATGAACATCCTCATGCTCGGGTCCGACTCGCGTGACCCCGACACCCAGGTCGACACCGGCGGCAACGCCCGCACCGACACGCTGATCCTGTTGCACATCCCGAGCTCGGGCCAGCAGGGTTACTTCATCAACTTCCCGCGTGACCTGTGGGTGCACGTGCCGCGCAGTGCCAACGGCAAGTTCGGCGACACCATGGCGAAGATCAACGCTGCGTACGCGTGGGGTGGCGTGCCGCTCACGGTGCAGACGGTGGAGGAGTACACCGGCGTCCGCATCGACCACATTGCGTTGATCGACTTCGGCGGCTTCGTCACGGTGACCGATGCCCTCGGTGGGGTCGACATGAACGTCGACCGGACGATCACCTCGATCCACCCGCCGCACCGGACGTTCGTCAAGGGCCTCAACCACTTCAACGGCACCGAGGCGCTGGACTACGTACGGCAGCGCAAGCAGTTCCCCGAGGGCGACTTCGCCCGCATGCGTCATCAGCAGGAGTTTCTCAAGGCCCTGATGGACCGGGCCGCGAGCACCGGAACGCTAACCAACCCGGGCAAGCTCAACGCCTTCCTCACCGCGGTCACCCAGGCGATGACCGTCGACAAGGAGTTCTCGCTGCTCAGCATGGCGATCAAGTTCCGCAATCTGCGCAGCAACGACCTGACGTTCATGACCTGCCCCAACCTGGGCACGGACAATGTGGACGGGCAGAGCGTCGTGGTCTCCGACCGCACCAAGTCGCTCTCGCTCTTCGACGCGGTGGCCAAGGACCAGATGGCCGAGTGGCTGCAATCCCATCAACCCACCAACGGTTCCGGCGGCTAACCGGCGCGGGGCCCGTTAGGGTCGCGGTAGCGGCATCATCGATGGCCACCGAACGCGACCGGCGGGGGCGGGTTTGTCCACAACGTCAGATCCAGTCGTCCCACCGCGTCCGCGGCTTACCGAGCGCGCGTCCCGGATCTTGCGGATTGGCGTGCGTCGGTTCCGGGAAGCTCCACTGTGGGCACGGCTGTGTCTGGTCATCGGCGTCAGCGTGGCGCTCGTCAGCGGGGCCGTCGTCACCGGCAGCCTGCTGCTCTCCGCGTACGCGCAGAACAGCGTGCCGCAGGAGGCGTTGCTCCCCGCCGACCTGCGCGGCCGCTCGATCGATGGGCCGCTGAACATCCTGCTGCTCGGCATGGATCAGCGCGCCAACTCCGACGACATGATCCGCAGCGATTCGGTGATCATCGTGCACGTGAACGCGGCCCATGGCCAGGCCTACCTGGTGTCACTGCCGCGCGACGGAAAGGTGGAGGTGCCGCCGTTCCCGGCCACCAACTACCCGGGTGGCGTGGACAAGCTCACCGAAGCGTTCGCGTTGGGCAACCGCATCCGCAAGCCCGGTGGCGGCTGGACCGGCGACCCCTCGGTCGCCGGGCGCCAGCGCGGGGTGGAGCTGCTCGCCCGCACGATCGACAAACTCACCCCCGGCGGGCTGGCGTTCAACGCGGTCGCCATCATCAACTTTCGCGGCTTCGAGGCGGTGGTCCGGGCACTGGGTGGCATCCGGCTCTGCGTGGACGAGCGGACCATCTCCGACCACTACGACGCCACCGGCAGATACGTCGGGTTGACCACGACCAACGGCGTGCCCGGCTACGTGTACGAGCGTGGGTGCCAGGACATGCAGCCGTGGCAGGCGCTGGATTACGTCCGCCAACGCAAGCACCTCGAGCTCAACGACGGTGACTACGGCCGGCAACGCCATCAGCAACAGTTCCTGTACGCGGTGTTCAAGAAGCTGCTCAGCAGCCAGACCCTCACCGACATCCGTAAGGTCAACGCGCTGCGCGACGCGGCCGGCGATCTGCTTACCGTGGACCTGGGTGGGGTCACCCTGCTCGACTGGCTGTTCTCCATGAAGAACGTGCGCACCAGCGATGTCACGCTCGTCAAGACCAACGCCGGGCAGTTCGCCAGCGAGAAGTTCGACGGGCAGGACTTCGAGAAGATCCTTCCGGACACCCTCAAGCTGCTCACCGCGGTCAGCTCCGATCAGGTCGACAGCTTCCTCATCCAGCATCCGGATTGGATCGCCAGGCCGGAAGGCTGAACCCGCCGTCCCAAATGGCCGGAGTCGGGAAGATCGGGGTTCGCGAGGGCCGGCCGATCGCCGGTAGAGTGCCTAGTTAGCCTTCCCCCGGCCAGCTGTGAACCAGCTGAGAAAGCCCCTCGGAACGGAGCGGCCCATGACGATGTACGCGGACGTGGATTCACGGCCGCGCCGTGGTCAAGGGCATGAGAACGACCGGTGGCATGACGACCGCTACGGCGACCCGCGTTACCGCCGTTACCCGGGTGGCGGACGGCGCGACGATGACGACTACTACCACCCCCGCCGCCGGCTGGCCACCCGACGCGGTCCGTGGTGGGCGAAGGCGTGTCTGATCCTCGGTTCGCTCATGATGGTCGCCAGCGGGGTCACGGTGGTCGGCGGCAAGGCGATCACCGCCTGGCTCACCGGCGGCATCCAGCAGGAGAACCTGTTGGGCGAGGAACGGGCTGAGGGTAAGAACATTGACGGCCCGGTCAACATCCTGCTCCTGGGCATGGACGAGCGGGCCAACTCAGCCGCGCTGATCCGCACCGACTCCATCATCATCGCCCACATCACGGCCAACCACGATGCGGTGTACCTGATCTCGCTGCCCCGTGATACCCGGGTTGAGGTGCCGGCGTTCCCGCCCAGCGGCTACCGGGGTGGGGTCCAGAAATTGACCGAGGCGTTCGCCCTCGGCAACGCCAACTCCCAGGGCAAGGGCGACCCGAGCCTGGAGGGTCGGCAGCGAGGCGTCCAACTCATGGCCCGCACGATCGCCGGGCTCATTCCCGGTGGGCTGAAGTTCGATGCCGTCGCCTTGATCAACTACGTCGGGTTCAAGGCGCTCGTCGAGGCGCTCGGCGGGGTCGACATGTGCATCGACCAGAAGGTCATCTCGCTGCACTACGACCGCAACGGAAAGTACGTCAGCGACACGATCAAGAAGGGCATTCCCGGCTATATCTACGAGCCGGGCTGCCGCACCCTGCTGCCCTGGGAAGCCCTGGACTACGTGCGCCAGCGCGAGAACCTGCCGCACGGCGACTACGACCGCCAGCGCCACCAGCAGCAGTTCCTCTTCGCCGTGTTCAAGCAGCTGCTCAGCAAGGGCACGCTCACCGACGTGTCCAAGTTCGGCGCGCTCAAGAACGCCGCCGGCGAGCTGCTCACCCTCGACCTGGGCAAGACCTCCATCGCCGACTGGGTCTTCTCGTTCAAGAGCATCCGCTCCAACGACATCGTGATGATCAAAACAAACGCCGGGAAGTACAGCTCGCAGATTATCGACAACAAGTCCTACGAGGTGCTCTCGCCCGACAGCATCAAGCTGATGCAGGCCCTGCACGACGACAACATCTACGACTTCCTGGTCACGCACCCCGAGTGGATCGCCCGAGCCAACTCGCCGTAGCTGCCCTCCCCGGCCAGCATCGCGACCCTCGCCGCCCGGCGCTCCGCTCCGCTCCGCCGCGTGTGCTCCTCGGCCCGGCGCCCCGCTCCCTCGACGTAGCCTTCCGCCGGTGCCGCCGCCACGCTCCTCGGCCCGGCCGTGAGA
>JBLNGJ010000191.1:0-4552 GCA_050264675.1 Micromonosporaceae bacterium | reverse complement strand
GTAGGCGTTGACCAGCTTGATCTCCGGGTAACGGGCGAACCACCGGTTCACCAGGTTCTTGCTCAACGCCTCGCCGGTCGCACACACATACCGGACCCCACCGAACTCGATCTCCTCGTCGGCCACCCGGAGCAGCACGTCCAGGTAGGACGGAACGACCTGCACGACGGTCGCGCCGCCGCTGCGCACGGTGGCGAGGAACCGCCGCACGTCGAAGATGTCCTCGCGGGGCACGATGAGCGTGCGACCACCCACCAGCAACGGCGCGATGAGTTGCCACAGCGAGATGTCGAACGTCTGCTGGGCGTTCTGTACCACCACGCTGGTGTCGTCGATCTCCAGGTCAGCCACCTTGGCCACCAGATGGTTGATCATCCCATGATGGGTGCACATCGCGCCCTTGGGCCGCCCGGTCGAGCCCGAGGTGAAGTAGATGTAGGCCAGCTGGTCGAGCCCGACCGCGATCGCCGGGTCGCCGTCCGGGTAGAACGAGAGATCATCTAGCGACAGCGCCAGGACGCCCGGTTCGGCCAGAGCCGCGGCGAACTCGGCGCCGATGGCACCCTCGGTGAGCACGATCCGGCATCCGCTCTGCTCCCGCATGGTGCTCAGGCGGGCGGCCGGGTAGTCCGGCTCGGCTGGTAGGTACGCGCAGCCGGCCTTGAAGATGCCGATGATGGCGGCGAGCCACTGCGGGGTGCGCTCGGTCGCGGTCATCACCACCTCCTCGGCCCGCACGTGGTGCGCGAGCAGGGCGTGGGCGACGCGGTTGGCGGCCGCGTTGAGCCAGCCGTAGCTGTAGGACCGGCCAGAGTGGACAATCGCGATGTCAGCCGGCCGGGCCGCCGCCCGCCGGGCGAAGAGCTCGTGGAACCGCTCGGCCGGTAGCGCCCGCGCCGCACCGCCGCGCTCGTGCAGCAGATGGTGCCGCTCCTCCTCGGAGAGCAGATCGAACTCATCCACCCGACGGTGCGGGTGGGACCGCATCGCCGCCAGGGCGCGCTCGAGGTAGCCGCCGATGCGCTCGGCGTACCCGTCGTCGACCATCCGCCGGTCATAGCGCAGCTGCAGGGTCGAGCCGGCGACCGCAACCTCGACACCGGGCACGGCCGTCACCACGCCGCTGAACTGACGGTTCACATCGTCGACCAGCTCGGTCCAGGTGACACCACTTGTGATCGTGGCGATAGGGCCGAGGGTGACCTCCGGCTCACCGGCGAGCACGCCGGCGACGCGGGCCAGCGCCGCCTGCACCTGCACCCCGGTGACCCCGGATGGGACCGGCCGCTCCAGAACGCCCGTCCCGTTCAGCGGGGCGGCGGTCCAGGATGGCAGCTTAGTCATGCCAGCGCCTTGACCGCCGGGGCGCCGCGCGCGGCCAACACCTGGGCGCCGACCAGGTCGTCCGGGAGGGAGTCGGGCATCTCCAGGTCGAGCCTTCGCAACCGGCGGATCGTCAGGCCGAGCAGCGCGTTCACGGTCATCAGCACTCCGAAGAGGACGAACGAGAGACCGAGCCCGCGACCCGGGCCGGTGCCGATGACCTGGCCGAGGGTGCCGGCCAGCGCACCACCCGGCGCCATCAAAGGTTCAAGTAGACCGCTGGCGGGCACCAGCACCAGGAAGCCGAGCGGCAACGTCGACCAGGTCAGCGTCTGATTCAGCGAGAGCACCCGGCCGTGGTAGCGCTGCGGCATCTTCACCTGGATCACGGTGACATAGATGCCGTTCGCGATGGCCAGGAACAGACCGGTGCCAAAGGCCCCGATCAGCACCAGGGCCAGGTTCGCCTGCAGGCCGGTGAGGGCGACGAACACACCGGAGGCGGCGATCACCAGCAGGTTGCCGACCATCCGGCGTAGCCGCGGCCCACCCCAGACGCTGACGATGAGGCCACCGGTCAGCCCGCCGATGCCTTCGGCGAAGGCGACCCGACCGACGTCGGCGGTCGTGCCGAAGGCGAGCACCAACGGCGGCACGAGCAGCACCGGCGCGGCGTAGAGCAGGTTTCCGAAGCCGTGGACCAGGATCGACGCGCGGAACCCGGGGTTGCCCCAGTAGATCCGCAGCCCGCCGAGCACCTCCTGGCCGAACGTCTCCCGGCGCTTGCGCCCCAACCGGTTCGGGAACCGCACCAGCGCGAGCACGGCGAGCGCGAACGCGTAGCTCGCCACGTCGATGAAGAGGATGCCGCGCAGCCCGATCGCGGCCAGCAGGGCGGCGGCGATCAGCGGCACGAACAGCAGGGCCGCGCCGTTGATGAGCTGGGCGACGCCGTTGGCGTGCCCCAGGAACCGTTTGGGCACGAGCTGCGGGATGGCCGCCGAGAACGAGATGCGCTGGAACGTCCCGGCGAAGGAGAGCAGGAGCACCATCGCGTAGACGGCCGCAACCGGCGGCTGACCCCGGATCAGCAGGAGGGCGAACGTCAGCTCGACCAGCACCGCCACCGACCCGGCCGCCAGCATCACCGTGCGCCGGTCGTAGCGATCGGCCACCGCCCCGGCGATAGGCGTGGCCACGAGGATCGGGACGACCACGCTGACCCCGGAGATGCCGATGGTCAACAGCGAGCCGGTGGCGAGGTAGAGCCAGATCGGGATCGCCCAGGCCGTGAGCATGGTGCCGGTCAGCGAGACGAGCTGACCGAGGGAGACCGCGCCGAACCGGCGCATGGTCGGTTCGGCCACCCGGACCGTCTCGACCGCGTTGCCCAGGTGCGCCACACTGTCGAGCCACCACCGTGGCCGGGGCCCGGACGGCCGGACCGCCTCCTGGGGCAGGTTGAGATGGGTGGTGGTGATGATGTCGACGACATCCTGAGCGCGGTAACGCAGGAAGAAGTGACCGGCCTCGTCGAGCACGACGAGGGCCACCGTGTCGGTGAGGAAACCCCACTCGCGGTACCGCTCCTGGTAGTAGTCGGTGATCGGGTCACGCTCGCCGACCACCGAGATGATGGGTGCCCGCAGCTTGGCGGGGTTGGTCGCCATCAGCGCGGTGAAGTGGGCCTCGGCACTCTTGCCGTCGTTGCGCATGTTGCGGATGATCCGGTTGGCCTGGGCCGCGTCGAGCTCGTCCATGTCGACACCCATGGACTTGAGCCAGTTGGTGTAGTTGCGGTTGGCGGCCAGATCCTCGAGCCAGGTGTGTACGCGGGTGAGCAGATCCTTGGGTTTGGCGAAGGGGAAGACCCCGCCCACGTAGACGGCCTCGACCGCACGCCCGGCCGCCTCGATCAGGCGGGCCATCTCGACGATCAGCGCACCGCCGACGCCACAGTGTCCGTAGAGGACCAGCGGCCCGCGGACCCGCTCCAGCACCTCGTCGGCACACCGGCGGGCGAGCACGTCGAAGTCGAGGGGCTCCTCGTCGAGCCCGACGTCGTGGCCGGGGATGGCCACCGAGAGCAGCGCGTGGTGCGGGGGCAGAGCCGTGGCGATGGCCTGGTACACAACGGCCGACCCGCCGCCGTAGGGCACGCAGACAAACGTCCGATCGGGGGTGTCGAGGTGCGGGGTGAGCTCGTAGAGCAGGCGCCGTGGCCCGGCATCGGCTGCCGTGCCGAGCAGGGTCGCCAGGGCGCGGATAGTGGGGTTCTGGAACAGATCCATCACGCCGACCCGGCGGCCGGTGCTCTCAGTCAGCCCGCGCAGCCGCGCCGCCACCTGTGTCAACAGGAGCGAATGCCCGCCCAGGGCGAAGAAGTCATCGTCGATCCCGACCCGGTCGATGCCGAGCACGGCACACCAGATCTCGGCCAGCGCCCGCTCGGTCTCGGTCCTCGGCGGCACCGTGGCGGTGGCCGGAGCCGGCGCCGGCTCGGGCCGCGGCAGCCGGGCGCGGTCGAGCTTTCCGTTGGCCGACAACGGCAGTGCCGCCAGGCGCACGAACGCCGCCGGCACCATGTAGTCCGGGAGCCGGTCCCGGAGCTCCGCGCGCAGGCTGGCCGCATCCGGGTCCTCATCCATCACCAGGTAGGCGACGATCCGCTTGTCGCCCGGCCGGACTTCCTGGACCGCGACGGCCACGTCCCGGATCCCCGGCCGCTCGCGCAGGACCACCTCGATCTCGCCCAGCTCGATGCGCAGGCCGCGGAGCTTGACCTGGCCGTCGGCGCGGCCGAGGAACTCGATCTGCCCGTCCGCGCGCCACCGGGCCAGGTCACCGGTGGCGTAGAGCCGGGCCCCGGCCGGGCCGAACGGGTCGGGTATGAACTTCTCCGCGGTCAGCGCCGCCCGCCGATGGTAGCCGCGGGCCACCTGCACACCGCCGATGTGCAGGTGGCCGACCGCGCCGATCGGCACTTCGCGCAGGTCGGCGGCGAGGATGTGCACCCGGGTGTTGCTGATCGGGGCCCCGATCGGCACCCGCCACCGCCCGACCAGATCGGCCGGCGAGCAGGGCCAGGCGGTGACGTCGACGGCCGCCTCGGTCGGGCCGTAGAGGTTGTGCAGGCTGGCCCACGGCAGCACCTCGGTGCACCGGCGCGCCACCTCGGCCGGAAGCTCCTCACCACTGCACACGATGCGACGCAGGGACCGGCAGCGGG
>JBLNGJ010000190.1:0-3347 GCA_050264675.1 Micromonosporaceae bacterium | reverse complement strand
AGGTGGCGCGAGCACGAGTGCGGCTCTGGCCGATCTGATGGACCGGTGCGGGCCGGTGGTGTTCGACCGGCTGCGGGTCGCGTTCGGCGACGACATCACCGACCTGCCATTAGGTCAACCCGAACCCGACGACGACCAACCCGTCGGCGATGCGGTGACTGTGGCGGCGGTGCGGATGCCGTGGACCGGCTGCCCCCGCTGTTTCGAACCGGTGCATGACGGCCCCTGCCAGCTGGACGGGTTACGATCACCGTCAACCGGACGGGGGTGACGGGTCGTGCCGTGGCATGTTGAACAGGGTGTCGCCGGCTGTGACGGCTGGGCGGTGGTCAAAGACGTCGACGGGACCGTTGAAGGCTGCCACCCGACCGAGGCGGCGGCGATGGAACAGGTCGCCGCCCTGTACGCGAACGAACCCGACATGGCTGCGCAGCCGTGCCCGCCCGGTAGCCACAAGATGCCCGACGGCACGTGCATGGACGACATGGACATGGTCGCCGCGGTGGCCGGGGGGACGCCGGTGCATGGGGTTCTGGCGGTGGAGGGGCAACCGACCGGCGATTCGCCGCGGCGCCAGTTCGCGCCCGGGTCGTTGGAGTGGGCACCGACCCCGTTGGCGTTGAAGTGGCAGCCGGCCGAGGCTGAGGGGCATGAGGGGGCCGTGATCGTCGGCCGGATCGACGAGATTTGGCGCGACGGCCCGCTGATCAACTTCCGTGGGGTGATGGACGACAACGGAATCAACGGGGCCGAAGCGCTGCGGTTGATGCAGAACCGGATGTTGCGGGGTGTGTCGATCCTGGCCGACGACATGGAGGAACAGGACGTCGAACTGGTCTACCCCACCGACGCCATGATGATGATGCCCGACGAGGTCGACGACGGGCTCGGCGTGGATGGGGTGGCCGAGTTCCACCTGCCCGGTAAGCACAACCAGAAGGACCACGGCAAGTCGACCGGTCCGAAGTATGACCGGTCGAAGCCGCCGGGCACCCCGTCGAGGCGCCGCTACGACGGTGAAGGTGCCGAGTTCGCGGCGGAGGAGTTCCACCTTCCGGGCAAACACAACCAGAAGGATCACGGTAAGAATACGGGGCCGAAGTATGACCGGTCCAAACCGGCCGGCAGCCCGTCGCGGCGCCGGTACGGCCTCGACGAATACGAAGACGGCCACGGCGACATGATGATGCCCGACATGATGCCGGACATGATGGCGCCGGTGATGGAGGTGTATCACCACGGCCGGATCCGGTCCGCGACGCTGCTGCCCGAGCCGGCGTTCGTGGAGGCCACCGTCGAGTTGGGCGAACCCATCACCACCCCCACCGATGCGATGCCGGTGACGGCTGCCGCCTACACGATCACCATTCCGGAGGTTTGGCCCGAATCGTGGTTCGACGAACCGGTGGAGGCGCCACCGATCGGGGCGTTGCACATCACCCCGCAGGGGCGGGTGTTCGGCTACCTCGGCCCTGACCAGGTCGCGCACCGGGCGTTCCGGGCGTCGGGGCGGAAGGTCACCATCCCCCGCGGTGTGGACTACTCCGAGTTCCAAAACAAACCCTGCCTGGTGGCCGGCGCGGACGGCCAGGTCTACCGGATCAACGCCGGGAACATCACGTTCGACTGCGGCCACCCTTCCCCCTACGACGAGCGGCGCACCGACCCGGCGTGGGCGATGCAGCACTACGACAACACCTGCTCGGTCGCCGCGAGGATCCGGGTCGGGGAGAACCGCAACGGCACCTGGGTCGCCGGCGGGCTGCTGCACGGCATCACCCCCGACGCGGTGGAACGGATGATGGCGTGTGCCCTGTCCGGCGACTGGCAGGGCGGCCGGTTGAATGCCGCCCTGTTGGTGCCGGTGGAAGGGTTCCCGGTGGCGCAAACCTCGTCGGTGCGGGTCCGCGACGACGCCATGGTCGCGTCGACCGTCCCGGTCCGGTATGTGCCCGAACCGGCCGCGGACGTCGACGTGTTGTTTGATCTGATCGCCGCCGCGGTCGGGCACGATCCGGAGTCGCGCTGGGCGGCCGGGTTGAGGATGGCGGGGAGGTGATCGCCGTGTGCGGCTGCGGAAAGCCGAAACCCCCACCCCCGCCACCGGTCGAATAGCGGGTGGTGTGCTAGCACGTTGAGATCACAACGGTCTACCATGACCGGCAACAAGACCACAGCATTCGGGTGCCTCCGGATGAAGACCTGAACTGTCTTCCATCTGTCTACGGGGGCACCTATGCCAAAGACCACGAGCGGCGGCGTCGGCGACGCAGGCGCCCCGTTCACCCTTCCCGCCGATCTTTCCAACCTGTCCGTCGAGCAGCTCGACGAGTTGCGCGGCCAGGCCGACACCGAACTCGACGCCATCCTCGACGGTGGCCGGCGCAGCGAGGACCTGCCCCGGTTCACCCAGTTGGCGAAGGCGATCAAAACGATTGACGGTCGGAAGGCTGAGATTCAGGCCGAGATTGAGAAGACCAACGCCGAGTATGAGGCCATGCTGGCCGACATCCGGCCGCAGACCGCGCCTGACGAACCGGGCAGCGAGGACGACGACACCCCGGCCGAACCTGATGCGCCGGTGGTGGTGGAGGGTGAGGTTCTTCCCGCCGCCCCGCAGCTGGTGTCCGCGTCCAGCCGGCCGTCGGGTGGTGCGGTGACCGCGTCGCGGGACACCGGCGGACTGTCCGGGCCGAAGCATCGCCTCAACCCGTCCCTGTCCGGGGCGAAGGCTGTCGCGCCGAAGGTGGAGGCCCCGTCCCGGGAGCTGGCGATCACCGCGTCGGTGGGGTTGCCGGGCAAGTTCGAACCCGGTGCGAAGCTGACCGACCTGCGTGCTGTCGGGGATCTGATGGAGACGCGGGCCCGGTCCATGGCCGACGCCGGCGGCCGGTATGCCAAGCGCCGCCCCGGTGACCCGTACGGTGGGGTGCAGGTCGCGTCGATCGCGAACGACTGGATCGGCGAGGACCGGTTCAACGACGCTACCGGCGCGGAAGCGGTCCAAACCTACATCGACAAGATCAACGGGAGTCGGAACGCGGGCAAGTTCGAAACCCTCGTCGCCGGCGGCGGCTGGTGCGCCCCCAGCGAAAACCGGTACGACTTTTTCAACATCGCCTGCCAGGGCGGCATGATCGACCTGCCGACGTTCGGGGTGACCCGCGGCGGGATCAACTTCCCCGTGTCCCCGTCGCTGGCGGACACGTTCTCCCCGGCCCTCCCGTGGTACACCGCCTTCAGCAACGCGACGGTGCCGTGGCTGTGGACCGAAACCGACGACATCCTCACCGTCACCGGCTCCACCAACAAGCCGTGCATCCGGGTGCCGTGTTCGGACATGACCA
>JBLNGJ010000189.1:0-5698 GCA_050264675.1 Micromonosporaceae bacterium | reverse complement strand
GCCGGCCCCGGCCCCGCGTTGGGTTGGGTTATAACCCGCGGGGGGGGGGGGGGGCCGGCGGGGGGGGCCCCCCCCCCCGCACCGGGGCACGCTACCCGGGCAACGGGTGGTGGGGCCGCAGGTCACGACCATTCAGGCCCTGTGGCCCATGCACCGCCAACGGTCGGAGACGAAGGATGAGCAAGACGAACCTGGGCCGGTAGACATACGGCAACTACCCGAACAGGGTGGGGCGGACCGAGGGTTCCCCCGCGCCCACATGCGAGGTTCGACTCCTCGCCCGGCCCCGACACACGTCCTCAGTGGGGTGATGGCGATGACAACTGCATTGACCTATCAGGTCACATCAACGGTCTTGAGCGACTGCTATACGGCGGTCATGCGATGCGAGCGACCCGCCAGCGAGCTGCCCGCGTGGTTGTCCAGCGTCTTCGGCCGGGTGTCGGACTACCTGGCCCGCGAGGGTGTCAAGCCGGCCGGTCCGCCGTTCGCCCGGTTTACCTTCCTCGGCCACCTAGCTGCCGCTGAGGCCGGATTCCCGGTGCCGCGGGAGATCCCGGGCGACGGTGTGGTCGAGCCGTCGACCCTGCCGGACGGCCCAGCCGCAGTCGCCACCCACTACGGCCACTACCGGGACGTCGAAATGGCGTACCGGGCCTGCCGTGCGTGGCTCGACGACCATGGCTACGATCCGGCCGGCCCGCATTGGGAGGTCTACTACACCGACCCGGGTACGGAGCCCGATCCGGCGCGCTGGCGCACCGATGTCGTGGTCCCGTTCCACCGATAGCTCGACCGCTCGGACACTGCTGGCGCACAGGCATCGTGGTCACCAGTAAGGGCATCCTGCGACCTGGCCCCGGGGCTAGACGTGGCCTGCCGCCGCCGGCGACGTACCCCATTGCGGGGCCGGCAGCGCTGCGCGGTCGACCTTCGCGGTCGGCGTCAGCGGCAGTGCCGGCAGGGCGACCACAAGCGCTGGGATCATGTAGTCGGGCAGCGCAGCGCGCAGATGGGGCCGCAGCAGCTCCAGCAGGTCGGCGTCGGGCTGGGCCGCCTCGCTCCCCCGGCGGGGCACGACGTACGCGACCAGGGCGGGCGCGCCGGCCCGGGCGGCGGTGACCACGACCGCCTGCCGGATGTCACGGTGGGCCCGCAAGACCGCCTCGATCTCGCCGCACTCGACCCGGAAACCGTCGATCTTCACCTGGTGGTCCGTCCGCCCGATCAGCTCGAGGCCCACGCCTTCCCGCCACCGGCCGAGATCCCCGGTCCGGTACATGCGCGCCCCTGGCTCGTCGCTGAACGGGTCGGGCCGGAACGACCGCGCGGTGAGCCGCGGCTGGTCGTGATAACCGCGGGCAACCCCCCGTCCGGCCAGGCAGACCTCGCCCACCACACCGACCGGCACCGGCATCAACCGCTCGTCCAATACATGGACGCTGGTGAAATCGATCGGCGGTCCGACCTCAGCCGCGTCCGCCGCGCTGGTCACCACGCGGGCCGCCGACCACACCGTGGTCTCGGTCGGGCCGTACAGGTTCCACACGGCAGCATCCGGTGCCAGCAGCCGGTCCGTGAGGTCGGCCGGGAAGGTCTCGCCGCCACACAAGCGCAACCGCAAGCCAGTCGGCACGCCGCCGGACGCGTCCAGCCGGCGCCAGGTCTGCGGCGTCGCCTGCAACACGGTCGCGCCCGTCCGCTCGATCAGCGACCGCAGCCGGTCGGACCCGCGGGCCTCATCGGCGGTCGCGATCACGAGATCGCAACCACAGACCACGGGTAGCAACAGTTCCATGATGGACATATCGAATGACAGCGTCGTCACGGCGATGAAACGGTCGTCGCGGCCGAGCTTGAGGGTGTGCCGGAACGATGCGAGCAGGTTCGCGACCGCCCGGTGCTCAATGCCGACGCCCTTCGGCTGCCCGGTCGAACCCGAGGTGAAGATGACGTACGCGAGCGCGGCGGCCGGCAGGGGTACCGGAGCCAGCGGTGGCGCCGCCTCCGCGTCGTCGACGCAGAGCACCGTGGCGCCATCGGCCACGGACTTGGCGAGATCGCGGTGGGCCGCATCGGAAAGGATGATCGGCACGCCGGCCCCGCGCGCCATCGCGACCAGCCGAGCCTGCGGAAAAGCACCGTCGAGTGGCACGTACGCGCCGCCCGCCCACCACACTCCGAGCAGCGCCGCGAGCATGTCGGCGCTGCGCCTCACGCACAGCCCGACCAGCGTCTCCGGGCCGACGCCGTGGTCGGCGAGAGTGTGGGCGATCCGCGCGGCACGGTCGCACACCTGGCTCATCGCCAGCGTCGCGTCCCCGTCGATGACCCGGGACGTCGATGCCTGAAGCACGCGCCGGATGTCCATGCCGTTCTCGTCGCCGGCCGGCCGGACCGGGCGGTTGCGTTCGATGAGGGCGTCGCGGTCCGAAGGCGACAGCATCGGTAAGTCCGCGACGGCCGTGTCGGGCGCCTGCGCCGCGTGCTCGAGCAGGTGTGCCATACAGCGCAGGAACCGGTCGGCCCAGGGCGGGTCGAACAGGTCCGTGCTGTACTCCAGCGTCAGCGTCGTGGTCTGGTCGGCCCACGTGTCCACGTACATGGTGAGGTCGAGTTTCGCGGTGCCGGTGAGCAGCTCCCGGCCGCGCGAGGTGACACCCGGCAGATCCAGCGGGGGCGAGTTGAGCGAGCCGTAGACGAACTGCACCTGCGAGATCGGCGCGTGCGCGAGCGTCCGCTCGAACGCGAAATCCTCGACCAGCTTCTGGAACGGGAGCTCCTGGTAGAGCAGCGCATCCACGGTGGTATCCCTGACCCGGCCAATCAACGTGGCGAAGGTCGGGTCGTCGGCCAGCGAAATCCGCAGCGCGACCGTGTTGGCGAACATGCCGACCAGTGGATCCAGCTCGGGGTGGGTGCGGCCAGCCACCTGGGTGTCAATCACGATGTCGGTCTGCCTCGCGTAGCGCGACAGCACCGCGGCGAAGCCGGCCAGGAACACCATGAACACGGTGGCGTCATGGCGATGGGCCACCGCGGCGAACCGCGCAGTCGCCGCGTCGTCAACCATGACCGTCGCCGCCGCGCCTCGACCCGACGGGCGAGCCGGCCGGGGCCGGTCGGCGGGCAGCGTGAGCACCGGCGGTGCGCCGCGCAGATGCTCGCGCCAGTAGCCCAGCAGCCGCTCAAGCTCCTCGCCCCGCAACCGGTCGCACTGCCACACGGCGTAATCGCCGTACCCCATCCGAAGTGGAGGTAGCGACGCCGGCGTGCCGGTCGTTTCGGACCGGTACAGCGCCGAAAGTTCGTCCATCACGATCTTCATGGACAGGCCGTCGCTGATGCTGTGGTGCATGACCAGCACGAGCAGGTGCCGCTGCGGCCCGGCGCCGATGAGCGCAGCCCGCATGAGCGGCGCCGCGGTCAGATCGAACGGTTGGCGCCCGAGGTCGGCGGCGATCGATTCGGCCTGCCGGGTACGTTCGTCGTCGGCCCCCACCGGAAGCTCGATGCGCTGGATCGGCATCGTGGCGGTGTCGGCGACAACCTGCTCGGGCACGCCGTCGAGGGCGACGAGACTCGTCCGAAATATGGCGTGCCGCGCGACCAGAGCGTCCATTGCCCGCTGGAGCACCTCCGGGTCGAGCGGCCCGTCGAGCCACGTCGCATGGGGCATGTTGTACGTCGGTTCGCCGGGCGCAAGCTGTTCGAGGAACCACAACCGCTGCTGCGCGAACGACACCGGAAAGCGCATCGGAACCTACCTATGATCGGCGGGGACGAGCCGGCCGGCCTGCTGATCGTCCGATGCCGGGCGTCGCGGCGGAGTTGGCGAGCCGGCCAGGCCGCCCTGACTGGCGGTCACCGCCGCGGCCAGACCAGCGACCGTGGGATCGGAGAACAGTGTGCGGATGGGCAGGCCGACGCCGTAGTCGGCGCGGATCTGGGCCATCAACCGGGCCGCCGTCAGCGAGTGCCCGCCGAGGGCGAAGAAGTTGTCGCTCACGCCGACCGGCGCTGGCAGCAGCAGCAGCTCGGCAACGATCGCGGCGAGTCGCGCCTCGATCGGCGTACGCGGCGCGACCGGCAGCTGACCCGACGACGCGCCCCATTCGGGCTCGGGCAGAGCCCGGTAATCGATCTTCCCAGTGCGGGTGAGTGGCAGGGCCGGCAGCGCCACGAAAGTGGCCGGGACCATGTAGTCGGGAAGCACCTGCCGCAAGAACTCGCGCAGCCCGGCGGGCGGCTGGTCGGCACCGGATTCGGTGACGACGTAGCCGACGAGGCGCACATCGTGGCCGCCGCCGCGAACCGACACCACGGCCTGCGTGATGTCGGCGTGGCCGCGCAGTGCCGCCTCGACCTCGCCGCTTTCAATCCGGTAGCCGCGGATCTTGATTTGCCGGTCCGCCCGTCCGGCCAGCTCGATCCGCCCGGACCGGCGCCACCGGCCGACATCGCCGGTCCGGTACAGGCGCCCGCCGGGCGGTTTGCCGAACGGGTCGGGCAGGAACCGGGCCGCGGTCATCCCGGGCAAACCGTGGTAGCCGTGGGCCACCCCGGCACCTCCGATGTAGACCTCCCCGAAGACGCCGGGCGGGACCGGCCGCTGCCGGGAGTCGAGCACGTACAACCGGGTTCCCGCGATGATCGACCCGATCTCGATCGGGGCCGGTGATCCAGCCACGGCGTCACCGCCTGAGTAGATCGTGGTCTCGGTCGGGCCGTACAGGTTCCACACGCGCACCCCGGGCCCGGCGCCCATCACATCGGCAAGGTCCCGGGGCAGCGGCTCCCCGGCGGTCATCCGCAGCGACACCGCGTCCGGGATCCCACCGGCGTCGACGAGCATCCGCCAGCCGGCCGGCGTGGCCTGCATGGCCGTCGCACCGCTGTCAGCCAGCAGTTCACGCAGCCGCGCCGCGTCCAGTACCTGATCGGTGTCGGCGACCACGACGCACCCGCCGGCGAGCACCGGCGCGAGGAGTTCCACCAGGGCGATGTCGAAGGCGAACGTCGACACGGCGACGAACCGGTCCTGTGGGCCGAGCGCCAGCTTCGGCCGTACGGCGTTGAGCAGCGC
This sequence comes from Micromonosporaceae bacterium, assembly GCA_050264675.1. Taxonomy (GTDB): domain Bacteria; phylum Actinomycetota; class Actinomycetes; order Mycobacteriales; family Micromonosporaceae; genus JBLNGJ01. The sequence goes on along the minus strand of JBLNGJ010000189.1, from coordinate 612 downwards.
CGCGATGCCGCCCTGGGTCACGCTGACCGCCTTGGGCCGGCCGGTCGATCCGGAGGTGAAAATGGTCACGGCCGGGGCCGACGGTGGCAGGTTCGGTACCGGTTCCGAAAGCTCGTCGCTCGCCGGCAGCTTGGCCAGGTCCACGACCGGAATCGGCGCCGCGTGCGCCGGCAGGCCCGGCGCACCCACGACGCCGCTGTCGACCACGATCGCGACCGCCCCGGCGTCGGCCAGCATCAGGGCGAGCCGCTGCTCCGGATAGATCGGATCCAGCGGAATGTAGGACGCACCGGTCGACCAGACGCCGAGGATCGCCGGCAGGAGCCGGGCGCCCCGGGGCAGCAGGATCGCCACTCGATCGGACACGCCAACGCCATGGTCGGCCATCGCTGCCGCGATCCGCCGGGCCTGGGCGCGCACCTGCGCGCCGGTCAGCGCGCCATCGGTGCCGACGACGACGACCGAGTCGCCGCCACACGCCGCATACAGCTGGGCCACCGCGGTCGCGTCCGGGTCGACGATCGGACCACCGTCCGGCCAGAGGTTCGTGACCAGCGCCAACTCGTCGGGCGACATGATCTCCGCATCGGCGATGACCTGGTCCGGGTCGTC
>JBLNGJ010000188.1:0-3196 GCA_050264675.1 Micromonosporaceae bacterium | reverse complement strand
CCTGGCGCCCGAGGCGGAGCTGGGTCCACTGGCCGGCCGGCTGCGCCGGCACGAGCTCACCGCGGGAGCCTGGGTCGATCACCTGCCCGGATGGGTGCGCGGGTCCGATGCGGTGCTACGTGCGCTGCTGACCGAGGTGGACTGGCGGGCCGAGCGCCGCTGGATGTACGACGGGCAGGTCGACGTGCCGCGCCTGCTCCGGTGGTACGGCGCCGACGAGCGCCTGCCGCACGCGCTGCTGACGACGGCCCGGTCGCGGCTCACCGAGCACTATGCGGCCGAGTTGGGTGAGCCGTTCGTCACGGCCGGCATGTGCCTTTACCGCGACGGGCACGACAGTGTCGCCTGGCACGGCGACACCCAAGGTCGATCATCCCGGGTGGACACCATGGTGGCGATCGTCTCGTTCGGTTCACCGCGGCCGTTGCTGTTGCGGGAGCGGGGCGGTCCGGCCCGGCGACGGTTCCCGGTCGGGCACGGCGACCTCATCGTGATGGGCGGCTCGTGCCAGCGGACGTGGGAGCACTGCATACCGAAGACCATGCGCCCGGTCGGGCCACGGGTCAGCGTCCAGTTCCGCCCCGACGGTGTCAGCTGACTGGGCGTTACTCGACGCGAAGAGCCGCCATCACGCCGTCGCGGATCGGCACGATGCTCGAGACGTAGCGCGGATCCTCGGCGACCATGGCGTTGTGTTCGCGGATGAAGGCCGTCCAGCCGTCAAGGCCTTCGCGGTCGGTGGCCGTGGCCACGTGGCCGCTCCAGATCACGTTGTCGCAGAGCCAGAGCCCGCCCACCCGGATCCGCTCGCAGGCCGCCCGCCAGGCGTCCGGGTACCCGTGCTTGTCGATGTCGCAGTAGATGACGTCGAACTCACCCGACTGCTCGGCCAGACCGGCCACCGCATCGCCGACCCGGTAGTGGATGCGCGCCCACAGCCCCGCCCTGGTGAGATAGCCCTCGGCCAGCTTCTCGTTGTCGGCGTTACCGTCGGTGCAGAACACCTCGCCGTTCGGCCCGACCGCGCGAGCGAACCAGTACGCCGAGTACCCGTAGCCGGAGCCGAGCTCCATCACCCGGCGGGCGCCGATCGAGCGCGCCGCCAGCTCCAGATAACGGCCGGTGGCCCGACCGACGATGGGAAAGTCGTGCTCCGCGGCGCGGGCCTCCATCTCGACCAGCACCGGGTCACCGTGCTCGGTCTCCGCCAGCCCGGTCAGGTACGCCTCGACCGCGTCGTCCATCCACCTACTCATGAAACCGACCCTAACCCGGGCGGCCCGGGTGCCTCGCCCGCCGCCGGGCCGGAATCGTGATCTCCAGGGTTCTGCCTCGGCCGACCCAGGCAGCACGCTCCTGACGACCCAGCCTCGGCGGATAGGGTGCAGGAGTGGCGGCGCGTAAGGAGGTTCTCGAGGTCGGCGATCGCGAAGTGACGATCACCAACCCGGACAAGGTGTTCTTCCCCCGCCTCGGCTTGACCAAGCTCGACCTCGTCCACTACTACCTGGCCACCGCCGATGGTGTGTTGCGCGGTGTGCGTGGCCGGCCCATGGCGCTCAAGCGCTACGTCAACGGCGTCGAGGGTGAGGTCTTCTTCCAGAAGCGGGCACCCGAGTCGCGGCCAGAGTGGATCGAGACGGTCGAGCTGCGCTATCCGTCCGGGCGTACGGCGCACGAGATCGTCGTACGCGAGGCGGCGGCGCTGGCCTGGCTGGTGAACCTGGGCTGCGTCGACCTGCACCCGCACCCGGTCCGGGCCGAGGACCTCGACCATCCGGACGAGCTGAGGGTCGACCTCGACCCCATCCCCGGTGTGCCCTGGTCGCAGGTGCGCCAGGTGGCTCTGGTGGTGCGTGAGGTGCTGACCGACTTCGGCCTCACCGGGTGGGCGAAGACATCCGGCTCGCGCGGCCTGCACGTCTACTGCCGCATCCAGCCACTGTGGACGTTCAGCCAGCTGCACCGGGCGGCCCTGGCGCTGGCCCGCGAGGTCGAGGCGCGAGCGCCGGATCTGGCCACGAGTCGATGGTGGAAGGAGGAGCGGCACGGCGTCTTCGTCGACTACAACCAGAACGCCCGTGACCGCACGACCGCCTCGGCGTACTCGGTGCGACCCACGTCGGACGCCCGGGTCTCCACGCCGGTCGGGTGGGACGAGGTGGCCGGGTGCGACCCGGAGGCGTTCACGGTCGCGACCGTCCCGAAGCGCCTGGCTACGGTCGGCGACCCGGCGGCCGGCATCGACGACCACCCGGGCTCACTGGCGGCGTTGCTGGAGCTGGCCGAGCGGCAGGGCGACCGGGAGGAGCCAACCGGACCGCGCGGGCGGGTCGCCGAGGCGGCCCCCGGTCAGCGCAGCGGTGCCAGTGGTCGCCGGCGCAGCACCATGCCGCTCATCGAGGTGGCCCGGGCGGCGAGCAAAGAGGAGGCGATGGCCGGGCTGGAGCGCTGGAAGGCCCGCCATCCCGAGGTGTGGCCACGCCTGCAGGCCGCCGACGTCCTCGTGGACGCGATGCGCGGACGCAGCAGCCCGTGGTTTCGCATCCGGCTGAACCTGCGCAACGTTCCCGAGCCTGAGCGCCCACCGCAGGAGCCGCTCGAGGTCGACTACGACCCGTGGGCGGCGATGCGCGATGGCATCGAGGAGTGGCGCAGAACCAGCCCCCCCGACGACAGCGCACCCGACGACCGGTAGCGGCGGCCGGCGGCTACCGCGAACCCTTCGCCGCCGCCTGCAGCGCGGCCTCGAGGTCCAGGGTCAGCGCCGGGAACGGCGGGGTGTGCGAGATGAGCGTCACCCCGGGGAACTCGCCGGCGAGCTGGAACGTCGCGTTCGTGCAGCTCGCGCAGTGCGGTATCGGCTCGAGGATCAGTCCACCCTGGCGGCTGCGGAACGAGACGAAGTGCACCACCCCCTCGGCGCCGGGGGAGAGGTTGAGCCGCAGGTACTCCCAGAGCTTGATCTCGGCGTCGTTGATGTGGGAGAACGGGAACTCGCCCCGCGGGCTGCGTAGGGAGCGGGCCGAGGTCAGTCCGCGGCTCTGCGGCGTGCCCGCGTGGAAGACCGGTGCGCCGTTGCCGAGGGCATCGGTCGCTCCGGAGCTGATCGAGCGCAGCTCCCTGGGTCCACTGTAGCCGCTCCGCACGTCGACGATGGCGGCGCCGACGGCGCGGGTCTCGGTCGGCAGCGGCC
>JBLNGJ010000187.1:0-2570 GCA_050264675.1 Micromonosporaceae bacterium | reverse complement strand
ATCGACATGAGCGTCCGGGTCAACACCCGCCTTCCGCAACGTGGCTGGGCGCCCGGGCTCGGGCGGTTCGTCGGAGACGAGCTCCGCTGGTACCGCATGTTCAGCTTCGGCCTGCGTCCTCGACAGGTCCTGTCCCGCAACGGGTTGACCGTGGGCGGCCGTCGGGTGCCGCTGGGTGAGGAGAAGCTCGCGCTCGGCGACGACTGGATCATCGTACGATGCGACCGCCCGGGTGAGCCGGTCGATATCGCGTTCGCGGAGTCCACATTGGCCGGTTTCCTGTCGTGGCTTGAGGCCGCGCCGCCCGGAGCCGTGCACCTGCGGAACTAGTTCTCCTCAGCCGCGGCGGTTTCGTCCTTCGTCTGATGTGGACCACCGGGCACCCACTTCACGTCGCCCTCGGGGTTGGCCACCCGGCTGAGGATGAAGAGCAGGTCGGAGAGCCGGTTGAGGTACTTGGCGGCCAGCGGGTTCACCCGGTCGGGGTCCCACTCGATGAGCGCCCAGGCGCGCCGCTCGGCCCGCCGCGCCACCGTACGGGCGACATGCATGAGTGCACCGCCGGGCGTACCACCCGGCAGGATGAAAGAGTCCAGGTTGGACAGCCGGGCGTTGAAGTCGTCGCACCACGCCTCGACGCGGGTGACGTAGTGCTCCGTGATCCGCAGCGGTGGCCACCTCGGCTCCGGCACGATCGGTGCGCAGAGGTCCGCCCCGACATCGAACAGGTCGTTCTGCACGGCCTGGATCACCGGAGTGACGTCGTCCGGCAACTGCCCGAGCGCCAGCACCACGCCGAGGGCCGCGTTCGTCTCGTCGACATCGGCGTAGGCCTCGATGCGTGGATCGGTCTTCGGCACCCGGCTACCGTCGCCGAGCGCGGTCATCCCAGCGTCGCCGGTCTTCGTATAGATACGGGTGAGGTGGACGGCCATGGTCCCAGCCTAGGTGTCCTGTGTCGGTTGCGGCGGTGTCGTGGGTCGGTTGCGGCGGCGCCGGGCGGGCCGCCGCCCTACGATGGCGGCCGTGGAGCTGATCAGGGTGCGGGGCGGGGCCGAGCTCGAGGGCGAGGTCGCGGTGCTCGGCGCCAAGAACTCGGCGCTCAAACTCATGGCCGCGGCCCTGCTCGCCCGCGGACGGACCCGACTGGCCAACGTCCCGCGGATCACCGACATCGCCATCATGGCGGAGGTGCTGCGGCGCCTGGGCTGCGAGGTCGAGACAGCCGGGGCTGTGGGCGGCGGAGTGGAACTTACTATCGAGGCCCCCGACGAGCCGGGCACGGACGCCGACTACGACCTCGTGCGGCGGTTGCGCGCCTCGATCTGTGTGCTGGGACCGCTGCTGGCACGGCGCGGGTACGTCCGGGTCGCCCACCCCGGCGGTGACGCGATCGGCTCCCGTGGACTGGACATGCACATCGCCGGCCTCACCCGGATGCAGGCCGAGATCTCCGGCGAGCACGGCTTCATCATCGGCCGGGCGCCGGCCGGCCTGCACGGAGCCCGGATCTGGCTGGACTTTCCGAGCGTGGGTGCCACCGAGAACCTGCTCATGGCGGCCGTACTCGCCAAGGGCATCACGGAAATCGACAACGCGGCACGGGAACCGGAGATCGTCGACCTCTGCGCGATGCTCACCGGCATGGGCGCCCACATCATCGGGGCGGGCACGTCCCGGCTCGTCATCGAGGGCGTCAGCGAGCTGCGTCCGGTGTCACACCGAACCGTCGGCGACCGGATCGTGGCCGGCACGTGGGCGATCGGCACCGCGATGACGCGGGGCGACGTCACGGTACGCGGGGTCAACCCGGCGTACCTCGAGATCGCGCTGGACAAGCTCGCCGCCGCCGGAGCCGTGGTGGAGACGGCGGAGAACAGCTTCCGGGTACGCATGGCGCGCCGCCCCACCGCGCTCGACATCGTGACGCTGCCGTACCCCGGGTTCCCGACCGACCTCCTGCCGATGGCGATCGGACTGGCCGCCGTGAGCGACGGTGCCTCCATGATCACGGAGAACATCTTCGACGGGCGGTTCATGTTCGTGCAGGAGGTGCTCCGGCTCGGCGCCCAGATCCGTACCGACGGCAAGCACGCCGTGATCCGGGGCCGCGAGGTGCTGTCGGCGGCGCCCGTACGGGCCACGGACATCCGAGCCGGCGCCGGGCTCGTGATCGCCGGTCTGTGCGCCGACGGCGTCACCGAGGTCGCCAACGTCCACCACATCGACCGCGGGTACCCGGACTTCGTCGCGGACCTGCAACGGCTCGGTGCGGCCGTCGAGCGCGTCGAGGCACCACCCGAGCCGAGCTTCGGCCTCTGACCTCCTCGACTTGGCTGGCCCCAAGATCGTAGCTTGGGTGATCTTGAGATGCAGACCGCCCGGGCCTGGCGCCTCAAGGGCACCGGCCCGGGCGGTCCCTCCCGGGGTAAAGGTCTCTGGCCGGCGTTGGAGCGCCGGCTCTGACAACGAAAGCACTAAACCGGTTAAGTCGCAAGGGGACTTGGCGCAAATCTGGCGCAGTTCTCGACCGGTATGCGACGAGCGGTCATCGTTGACCAGTTCAGCGG
>JBLNGJ010000186.1:0-11396 GCA_050264675.1 Micromonosporaceae bacterium | reverse complement strand
CGGGCGATGACCCCGTGCTCGAGTGGTTCTCCGGCACCGGCCTTAGGCCCTACCTCGACCGGGTGCGCGGTGACCAGGACGCGCTGGCCGCCTTCCGCGCCGACGTCGCCGCCGCGCTCCGGGAGGCCTATCCGCGCCGGGAGTACGGCACGATCCTGCCGTTCCGCCGCATCTTCGCGGTCGCCCGCCGCACGTGATCCTGCGCCCCAGCTGCAGTACCCCTTCCGCCGATCATGAACTTAGCTTCCTCGTCGGCGGCGTGTCGCGGCCGGAACTTCATGATCGACGCGTATGGGATCGTGCGGTTCGGGTGTGCATGACCTCGCGAGGTGGCCTCGCGGAACGGTAGGCCACGTAGATCACGATGCTCCGTACAGATGTGCAGTTCTCCTTCACATCTGTACGGAAGACCGCAATCTCTACGCCGTCCAGCATCGAGCCCTCACCCGAGTACTCGGGTGAGGGCTCGATCCTGCAAGCTGCTGAGCGATGCGGGCGACCGACGGAGTGCGCAGTGCGCGCTCGCGGTGGCGTGTGTTACGCGGCGCGCAGACCCTCGGCGCGGGCCAGCTCGCGCAGCCGGCCCAGGGCCTGGATCTCGAGCTGGCGGATCCGCTCGCGGGAGAGGGAGAACCGGGTCGCCACCTCAGTGAGCGAGTGCTCCCGCCCGTCCTCGAGGCCGTAGCGCGCCCGCATGATGCCGGCGGAGCGGTCGTCGAGGTGGTTGAGCAGGCCCTCGATGCGCTGGCGCTCGAGCGCGGCGAGCACCACGTCCTCCGGCGACGGAGAGTCGGAGTCGGCGACCAGGTCGCCGAGGTTGGTGTCGCCGTCGTCACCGACGGGCGTGTCCAGCGAGACCGTGTCCTGCGACCAGCGGATCAGTTCCATGACCCGGTCGACCGGCACACCCATGGCATCGGCCAGCTGCTCAGGCTCAGGCTCGCCGCCGTGCTCCCGGGTGAACTGGCGGGCCACGCTGCGCATGCGGTTGACGTCCTCGACCAGGTGCACCGGCAGCCGCACGGTGCGCTCCTGCTGAGCGATGGCGCGGGAGATGGCCTGGCGGATCCACCACGTGGCGTAGGTGGAGAACTTGTACCCGCGCAGGTAGTCGAACTTCTCCACGGCGCGGACCAGACCGGTGTTGCCCTCCTGGATCAGGTCGAGCATCGGCATGCCCGAGCGGACGTAGCGCCGGGCGATGGAGACCACGAGCCGCAGGTTGGCCCGGATGAACTGGTCCTTGGCGAGCTCGCCGTCGGTCACGATGCGCTGCAGCTCGCCGGGGCGCACTCCCCGTGGCAGCTTGTCGCTTTCCAGAAGGTGCTCGGCGTAAAGCCCGGCCTCGATCGCCTTGGAAAGCTCGACCTCGGCGGCTGCGTCCAGCAGCGGAGTCCGGGAGATCTCGTGCAGGTAGACACCGACCAGGTCGCGCTCCTCGGCGACCTCGTCCGTGCGCAGCACCCTCGTCTTCTCCACCGTTGGGCTCCTCCGTCCACGCTCCGCCGCCCCCCGGCGTTGCCCCTGACACAACAGACGCCGGCCCACCGTGATTCCGTTCCGCATGCTCAAAACGGTCACAAAATTGTGATGACCGGTGAGACGTGCGCCACTTACGGGTTACCCCGTTCAGCGGGAATTCGCCACCGAAATCAGCGGGGATGGGTGCAGGCGGGTGGCGGTGCCCCCGCGAGTAGGCCCGCCACCCATCAGCTGGCACGCGCGGAGGTGTCGACCGGTTCATCCGGGTAGGTCGAGACCACTCCATCTGCGGAACCCGAAGCAGGGGCACCGTATTATCGCGTAGGCGTTAATACGGTGCCCCTCCTTACCGACACAACCGGGGGTGCGCGGATTACTCGCGCCAACCGGCCAGTTCGACGCCGCGCCCGAGCTCTACCCGTACCCCGAGGTGGATCCTTTTCTCCTCACCGGGCGACAGGGTCAACTCCCAGGTGAGCACACCCATCTCCGTGCGCTCGGCCGGTGCCGGCTCGACCCGCAGCTCCTTGACCACGATCGCCTCGTCGCGGGAGACCGGCAGCTGGTCCAGCACGCGGACCCGGGCCGTGCGTGGCGTGCGGTTGGTGATGGTGATGCGGTGCTCGGCCTCGCGGCGGCGGGTCGAGCCGAGCACGGCCTTTCCCGCGGTACGGCGAACCAGCTCGCGCTCGATCCGGATGCGGTCGTCGATGCCCAGGGCCAGCTCGACCTCCTCCCCCGGAGCCCACGTGGCAAGCGCGCTGTTGCCGACGAAGTCACCGCCCTGGAAGACCGCGGCGGTGCCGGCCGGCAGCGTGTGGGCCGACGTGTTCGTCACGGTGGCCCGCAGGTGCGCCTCGGCCGCCCGAACCGGTGCGGTCACGTAGTCCAGGGCCGCCGGCAGCTCCACCACGGCGAGGCTGACCCGATGGGCGCTGCCATCGGCCGGCACCGCGACCGGACGGGCCGGCTGGTAGGTGGCGGCGGTTGTTCCCTGCTCCACGGTGGCCATCAGGTCGGCCACCACCCCGCTTGCCTCCTCATCGGCGAACGCCTGCGCCGCGCCGACCGCGGCCGCGCCGCGACGCATGGCGAAGCTCAGCGGCTCGGGCGGCGGCATCGGACGCACCCGGTCCAGGAACCATGGGTCCAGCTCGGGCACGGCCATCGTGCCCGAGGGCCGGGCCGTGGACAGGCGCAGGTCGCACTCGGGCCAGTCCTCACCGGTGCGCTGGTTCACCAACCCGAACCAGCTCAGCGTCAACGCGTCCTCGTTCAGCCGTACGTCGTAGATCGAATGCCAGCCGGCACCCTCGACCACATAGGACACCTCCAGCTCGACGTCGCTGATCGAATCAGCATCGGCCAGCAGGCCGATGACCGCGGCGATGTGGTCGGGTTCGCGCTGCCGCCGCCGGGCCTCCAAGCCCCGCTCATACGCCTTGATCTGCTCCTGCACCCGCTCGCGCCGCTCGGCCAGCGCCCGGCGCGTCTCGCGCACCGCCGCCTGCTGAGCCGCGAGCGCGTCGGCGAGCTCGGCCACCCGGCCCGGGTCGCTGGCGCCGGCGGCGAGCGCCGACGCGTAGGCCCGGGTCGAGCGCCGGGCGAGCCCGCTGTAGAAGGCCAGGCGCTCCTCGGCCACCGCGTCCTCGTCCTCCAGCGCAGCCAGCCCAGCCCGGGCCTGACGCAGCTCCTCCTCCAGCTGACGCGCGGTCTCATCGGTCGTGCGCGGCTGATGCCGGCGGACGACGTCCACCCCGAGCACCGTCGCCGCACCGATGCCGGCCACCCGGACCGAGTCCGGCAGCAGTGTCAGCGGCAGCGGTTCCAGGATCACCCGGTGCTCACCCGCGGCGAGCGGCAGTCGACCGCGCCGGCTGACCCGGGCCCGATCCGGATAGACAGTCACCGCTGTGATCGGGGCGTCGAGGACGAGCTCGCTGATCAACTCGGCGGCCCCGGCGGAGGTGAGCGCGTCGTCGGTCACTCTGCCTCCTCCGCTGAGGTGAGCGCGTCGTCGGTCACTCTGCCTCCTCCGCTGAGGTGAGCGCGTCGTCGGTCACGCCCCGAGGTTAGCGACCGGTCACAACGCGTACCACCGGTCCACCTCAGCCCTTTGACCCGCAGGCGTGAGGGGCGGAATCCGCGAATGAGCTCATCCCACCGCGGCCCGCAGGGGCGGAATCCGGGAAAGGCCCGCACCCGTAGCTACGCATCCATGCGGAAACCGCAATCTCGCCCATCAGGACCGCCTAGCATCAGGGGCGTAATGCCCGACTTTGAGACGATAGGGAAGGGGGCGGTGATGGCCACGAAACTGGTAGTGCTCGGCTTGCCGGACCGGCAGCAGGGCGAGGAGGTCTTCGACCTGGTCACGAACCAGCTGACCAAGCAGGAGTTGCTCAAGCTCGGCGACGCGGCGTTCGTCTGGCGGGAACCGGACGGCAAGGTCAAGGTGCAGCAGGCGATGAACACGACCGGTGTCGGTGCGGCCGGCGGCGCCCTCTGGGGCACGCTGTTCGGTCTCATCTTCCTGATGCCGATCTTCGGACTGGCCGTGGGCGCGGCCACTGGCGCCATCGCCGGCAAGCTCACCGACGTGGGCGTCGACGATAAGATGATCAAGGATCTCGGCCAGCACCTCCAGCCCGGGACGTCGGCTGTGTTCCTGCTCGTGGTCGACGCGACCCGGGACAAGGTGATCGAGGCGCTGCGCACGTACCACCCGACCGTGCTGCAGACCAACCTCAACCACGATGACCACGAAGCCCTGGTCAAGGCCCTGCAGGGCTAAACCCGCCAGCACCACCAGCACATCGGCACCACAGCACGTCGGCACCACAGCACATCAGCGGTACGGCGGAGAGAAGCTCACTCCGTCCCGGCGTCGCCGGCCGTCGTGGTCGGCCAGACCGTACGCCAGCCACCCACGACGGCGGCGACGACCGAGACAAGGTAGAGCTGGCCGATGAGCGCCTCGGTCACGGTGACCGTCCGGGCCAGATCGGTGCCCGGAGTGATGTCGCCGAACCCCACGGTCGTCATCGTGATCACGCTGAAATACAGCAGATCGGACGACGTCGGTAGGCCGTTCACGCCGTCGAGGTAATCAACCTGCACCGCACCGAAGATCTGGTGCACCGACGCGAAGACCAGTGCCAGCAACAGATAGACGTTGAGCACACCGAGCACCGTGGACAGCTCCACCACCGGTCGGTCGGCGAGCGTCCGCACGATCGACGCGCTCACCATCACCACGAGCACCAGCGTGGCCGCACCGGCCACGCCCGCGAGCACGCGCACCGAACCGGCCAGGCCGGCCGCGAGGGTGGCCAGGAAGAGCCCGCCGCCGGTGGCCGCCACGGTGAGCTGCCAGCGGCGGGAGCGCCGACGCGTATGCGCGTCCAGCTGCAGCACGAGCCCGAGCAGCGCCACCCACAGCGGGGCTGCGAACGACAATCGCCCCAGCGTGATGATGACCGCGTACACCAGCAGAATGCCGCCGAGCAGTCGCAGGAAGGCCCGGCTGCGCTCGACGGCCGAGCGCTGGGCGAAGGCGCGCCGACGGCGCTCGGCGCCGCCCTCCAAGTGGTCGCGGGATCCGGTCACAGGCTCAGGCTAGGGAATTAATCGTACGAGTCATCGCTAAAGCCCCAACTTGCCTCCAGGCAGCTGCGCTGCCAGTCGGAGGCACGACCGGCACGCCACCGCTCATGCGTGTGTTCGCTCAGGGTTGTCGAGCATTTCGCCCGATTTGCCAGATCCCGCCCGGCCAGGGGGATTTAATGCAGGTAGGTGGTCCGGAGGGATCGGGGGGTACGCGATGGACTCGACGTCGACGCTGCCGCGCACACAGGCACCCAAGCTGGTGGGCGTCACCGTGCCGTGGTGGCTCTACCTGATCACGGCGACCGCGTGGGTGATCATCGCGTGGGCCGTGCTCCGATTCGACCTCACTTCGGTGGCGTCGGTGGCGGTGCTCGCCGGCGTGGTGGTGCTTGCCGCCGCCGTCGCCGAAATCTTCAACGCCTTCACCGCGCCAGGGTGGCGCTGGCTGCACGCCGGGCTCGGCGTGCTCTTCCTGCTCACCGGGTTCTTCTGCCTGTTCAACCCGGGCAGCACGTTCGCCTGGCTCGCCGCCTTCATCGGCTGGTACCTGCTCTTCAAGGGGATGCTCGACATCGTCCTGGCGTTCGTCACCAAAGGCGAGAATGACGTGTGGTGGCTCAGCCTCATCGTCGGGATCATCGAGATGGTCCTCGGGTTCTGGGCGGCCGGTCGGTTTGGCCGATCGGTCGCGCTGCTCATCATGTTCGTCGGTGTGATCGCCCTCACCCGGGCCATCACCGACGTGATCCTGGCGTTCCGGCTGCGAGCCGCGCAGCATGCGCCGGCCTCTGCGCCTGCAGCGGATAAGGCCGAGGATCTCGCGACGCCCGGCGGCCCGACTTCTGGGCCGGCCGGCACCACGGGCCCGACCGGCACCACCAGCCCAACCGGCACCACCAGCCCGACGGACCGGCCGGCCCCGGTGGGCCGACCGAGCCCAGTGGGTCGACCGGGCCCAACCGCGCGGCCCGGCAATTCCGGCCCGGGTGGCGTCGCGGCGGCGGGCGCAGAGTGAACAGCGAGACCGTTCCCGGCGTCTGGGTCTCCTCAGAGGACGAGGCCACCGCCTGGTGGCGCCGGCTCGCGCTGGCCGGCGCGGTGATGTCGGTGGTGCTCGGCCTGGTGTTGATGATCTGGCCCGACGTGACGCTGACCGTCGTAGCCGTGCTCATCGGCTTATGGCTGCTGCTGGCTGGCGCGGTCCGGCTCGCCCAGGCCACCTTCATCCCCGAAGGACGGCGCACCAGCAGCCGCGTCCTGCAGGCCATCACCGGCCTGCTGCTGGTGGTGCTCGGCGTGATCTGCATGCGCGACCTGTCCCGGTCACTGCTGCTCATCGCGCTGATCATCGGGGTCGCGTGGCTCTTCGGCGGCGTCATCGAGATCTTCATCGCCGCCTCACCACTCACCCATGGTTGGGGACGGGTCGGTGCGCTCCTGCTCGGACTGCTCAGCATCGTCGGCGCCTTCGTCGTCATCTTCTGGCCAAAGCCGTCACTGACGGTGATCGCATGGCTCACCGGTGTCTGGTTCCTCGCGATGGGCCTGCTACAGCTCGGCCTCGCCTGGTCGGTCGGGCGAGCGCAACGCTGAGTAGTTAAGCCAGGCAGAGGCGGGACGTCGCGCAGGCGGCGCCCCGCCTCTCCCATCTGTTCACCGTCCGTTCATGGCCGACCCGGCATCCGGCCACCTGGCGCTCCTAGCGTCAGGCCCGTCGGGCAACCCTCCGACGCCCCCTAACAGAGAGGCGATTCGTGAACCGCAACGTGCTCTCGCGGCGCGCCCTTGCGTTTGCCGCTCTCGCTGCGCTCGCGCTCACTGGATGTGGATCAAGCAAGCCCGCGACCAACGGCACGGGTCCGGCGAATGAGTATGCGGCCCTCTCCGGCTCGCTCAAGGCGTCCGGGGCAAGCTTCCCCAACGCGTTCTACCAGAAAGCCATCGACGAGTTCTCCGCGGTTGCGGAGAACGTGGAGATCACCTATAACTCGACCGGTTCCGGCACCGGCAAGAGGGAGTTCGGGCAGGGCCTGACCGACTTCGCCGGCACCGACAGCACGGTCAAGGACAGCGACGGCGTGGCCGCCGGCACCTGGTACTACGTGCCGACCGTGGCCGGGCCGATCACCGTTTCGTACAACCTCTCCGGCGTGGCCAAGCTGCAACTCAACGGCGACACGCTCGGCAAGATCTTCGGTCGCGACATCAAGAAGTGGAACGACCCGGCGATCGCTGCGGACAACCCCGGCGTGACCCTGCCGGACAAGAACATCACCGTGGTGCATCGCTCCGACGGCTCCGGCACCACGAACAACTTCACCGGCTACCTGACCAAGGCTTCCCCGTCGTGGAAGCTCGGCCGCGGTGACAGCGTCGCGTGGGCCGCCGACACCCAGGGTGGCGACAAGAACACCGGCGTGGCCCAGCTGATCAAGCAGGGTGACGGCGCCATCGGATACGTGGACTGGGCCGACGCGAAGGCGAGCGGGCTCACCTTCGCCTCGATCAAGAACAAGGACGGCCAGTACGTCGCCCCGTCGCTCGAAGGTGCCACCGACGCGCTGGCCGGCGCGACCGTCAACGCCGACCTGACCTACGACCCGCTGGACGCGTCGGGTGCCACCGCGTACCCGATCACCGCACCGACGTACCTGCTGGTCAAGGCGAGCTACCCCGACGCCAGCAAGGCCAAGCTGGTCAAGGGCTTCATCACGTGGCTGCTCACCGACGGGCAGGCCCTCGCCGGCCCGGCGAACTACGCCAAGCTGCCCGCCTCGCTGCAACAGCAGGCGCTCGCCCAGCTCAACAGGGTTCACGGCTGATCCGGCCGGGATCGCTGAAAGCACAGCCAACCGGAAGGGCTGCGCCATACCGCACAGTCAACGCACACCGACCCTGGGGGTGGGCGCATGACCCGCCCCCAGGCCGGCGTTCACATCGGAGTTGATGCGTGACACAGACCGCGCCACGCTCGGTCAGCCACCTCGGCCGCCAGGGCCGGGGCGCGCTGGCCGACCGTACGTTCTGGCTGGTGAGCCTGGGGGCCGGCGTGCTCGTGCTGGCCATCCTTGGGCTGATCCTGGTGACCACGCTGCGGGAGGCGTGGCCGGCGTTCAAGTACTCCGGGCTGGATTTCATCACCAGCAGCCACTGGGTGCCGAACGACCCGGATGGTGATGGGCCGCGTCGGGCCGAGTTCGGCGCGCTCACGTTCATCTACGGCACCGTGCTCGTCTCGCTGATCAGCCTCGCCATCGCCGTACCGGTCTCCATCGGCATCGCGTTGTTCCTCACCGAACTGGCGCCGCGGCGGCTGCGCGGTGCGGTGATCACGGTGATCGATCTGCTCGCGGCCGTGCCGTCGGTCGTCTTCGGCCTGTGGGGCATCATCGTGGTCGCCCCGAACCTGGTGCGGACGTACGCACGGCTGCACGAGATCGTCGGCGGGGTGCCCCTGCTCGGTGCGATCTTCGGCGACCCGGTGGCGACCGGGCGGTCGTTCACGACCGCCGGCATCATCGTGGCAATCATGATCACGCCGATCATCACGTCGATCACCCGAGAGATCTTCGCCACCGTGCCGGAGGCCGACAAGCAGGCCGCCCTCGCACTCGGCGCCACCCGCTGGGAGATGATCAGGGGCGCGGTCTTCCCGCACAGCTTCGGTGGCATGGTCGGTGCGGTCATGCTCGGCCTGGGCCGGGCGATGGGTGAGACGATCGCGGTCTCCCTGGTGATCGGGGCGACCGTCCAGATCACGCCGAACGTCTTCGCCGGGGGCAACACGCTCGCCGCGGTCATCGTGCAGAACTGGGGCGACCCCGGGGTCGCGCCCGCGCGGGCCGCGCTGATCGGCTGCGGCGTTGTGCTCTTCGCCATGACCATCCTGGTCAACTACGGCGCCCGGATCGTCGTCAGGCGAGCCGAGACCCGGATGAAGGGAGCCGCCGCGTGACCACCACCGGTGTACCGCTCGACACGATGCCCGAGCGCCTGCGCCGGGCGTCGCTCTCGCGCCGGCGCCGGGTGACCGACCGCGTCGCCACCGCCGCCATGTGGCTCTCCCTCGCGGTGGCGGTGCTGCCACTGGCCCTGGTGACCTACTACGTCATCAGCAAGGGCCTGCACGTGATGAGTTGGGGCTTCCTCACCGAGCGGATACCGCGGCAGGCGATGACCACCGGCGGTGGGGTCGGGCCCGCCATCGCCGGCACACTGCTCATCACGGGGCTGGCCGCCCTCATCGCGATCCCGCTCGGCGTGCTCGGCGCGGTCTATCTCAACGAGTACGGCAAGCAGAGCCCACTGGCCCGCACCATCCGCACCATGTCCGACGTGATGACCGGTGTGCCGTCGGTGATGATGGGCCTGTTCGTCTACATCGCGTTCGTGCTGGTGGTCAAGGAGCAGACCGCACTCGCCGGCGCGCTCGCCCTGGCCTGCCTGATGCTGCCGGTGGTCATCCGCACCAGCGAGGAGATGCTGCGCCTGGTGCCGGACGAGTTGCGCCAGGCGAGCCTGGCGCTGGGCTCGCGCCGTTGGCGCACCACCGTCTCGGTGGTGTTGCCGGCGGCGCTGTCCGGCATTACGAGCGGGGCGCTGCTCGCCATTGCCCGCGCGGCCGGTGAGACCGCGCCGATCGTGCTCGTGGTCGGCCTCACCTACAAGACGAACTGGCACCTTTACGGCGGCAACACCGCGCTGTCCGCGCAGATCTACCGCAACGCGGCCGAACCCTTCGACGCCGCCGTCGACCGGGCCTGGGGCGCCGCCCTCACGCTCGTCACTGTGGTGCTCATCATGACCCTGCTGGGCCGCTTCGTGGCCAGCCGATTCGCCACCAAGGAACGCGCATGATCCGGTCGACGGACCCGAGGTGAACGAGAAGATGACGAACGTCAGCGTGCGGCCGACCGTCAACGTCGCGCCGGCGAGCCTCAACCACTCGGCGCACTCCGGCGGGCAGCCTCCATCCGGTCCGGCACCGAAGGTGCTCGAGCTCACCGACGTCAGCGTCTTCTACGGCGACTACGAGGCCGTCCGGGGCACCACGATGTCGATCGGCCGCAACCAGATCACCGCCATGATCGGTCCATCCGGATGCGGTAAGTCGACCATCCTGCGCACGCTCAACCGCATGAACGACCTCATCCCGGGGGCCCGGGTCACCGGCCGGGTCGACTACCACGGCATCGACATCTACCGAGTCGATGTCGACCCCATCCAGGTTCGCCGGCGCATCGGCATGGTGTTCCAGAAGCCGAACCCGTTCCCGAAGTCCATCTTCGACAATGTCGCCTATGGTCTGCGCATCAACGGGATGACCGACAACCTCGCCGACCGGGTCGAGGCGGCGCTGCGCTCGGCTGCGCTCTGGGACGAGGTCAAGGACAAACTCAAGACGAGCGGTTTGGCGCTCTCCGGTGGTCAGCAGCAACGGCTCTGCATCGCCCGTACGATCGCCGTACAGCCCGAGGTTATCCTCATGGACGAGCCCTGCTCGGCCCTCGACCCCATCGCCACCACGCGCATCGAGGATCTGATGTACGAGCTGACCTCCGACTACACGATCGTGATCGTGACGCACAACATGCAGCAAGCGGCCCGGGTCAGCCACCGCACCGCGTTCTTCACGGCCGAGGTCGACGAAGCCGGCGTCCGACATGGACGGTTGGTCGAGTACGACGAGACACCGAAGATCTTCACCAATCCCAGCCAGCAGCGGACCGAGGATTACATCACCGGCCGCTTCGGCTAAGGCCAGAGACCGCCGGGGTCGCGCTCAGGCCGGCCGGCCCAGCACGAGATCGGCGTACGGCTTGGTCGCCTCGATCAGGCGGGCGTTCGCCTCGTCGCTGCGGTGCACCCAGTCGCGCGCGTGCGCATCGTCGAGCCCGCGGGCGAGCTGGCGCCGCAGCAGCGAGTCGATGCGAGCCGGCCGGGGCGCCTCGACGTAGAGCGCCAGGTCGAGCAACGGCCGCACCTGAACCCACGCACCGGCCGGCAGCAGCAGGTAGTTGCCCTCCACCACCACGATGCCGGCCTGCGGTGGCACCGGGATCGCGCCACCGATCGACTCGTGCAGCACCCGGCTGTACGCCGGGGCGTAGACCAGCTCGTCGCCGGCCCGGATGCGCCGCAACAGGTGCACGAAGCCGACCGCATCGAATGTCTCCGGCGCCCCCTTGCGATCGGCCAGCCCGAGCCGATCCAGCTCCACATTGGACAGATGAAACCCATCCATGGGCACGACCACCGCGCCGCCCGACCGGCGCCCGACCCCCCAGGACGGACCGTAGTCGGCC
>JBLNGJ010000185.1:0-5598 GCA_050264675.1 Micromonosporaceae bacterium | reverse complement strand
GTGTGCCGTGGCCGATGCTCAGGGTGGCGGCAGTCGTCACCACCTCGATGTAGTCGATCTCGTGGACCTTTGTTATCGCGTGCAAGATCGGCACCGACGTCTGCCCTCCGCACGTCACCATGCTGAGGTCACGGTGCGCGGAGATGTCCGCCCGGTTGACGGTGGGAAAGATCATCTGCCCGACCCGGCTGGGCGTCAGGTCGATGAGCACCGTGCCGAAGGGCGAGAGCTTCTCCGCGTGTTCGGCATGGTAGGCCGCGGTGGTGGCGTCGAATACCACATCGAACGGGTGCTCGGCTTCGATCAGCGACTGGATGCCCCCGGTCCCGACCGGCAGGCCGAGCCGGGCCGCCTGCCGCAGTCCTGACGTGGCTTTGTCCCGGCCCGCGACAAGCCGCAGGTCGAGGTACTCCGAACGCATGATCTTGGTCATCAGGTCGACACCGATGAGGCCGGCACCGAGCACCGCCACGGACAGCTGGCCGGCCGCTTTCCGGGAGTCGTTGTTGTTCATTCGTCACTCCTGACGCGAGGGAATATCTATCCGAGCCGATCAGTCGCGGGCGCGCTTGTACGCCAGCGTGAGGCCGTCGAAGACGGGTAGCATGCTCAGCTCGACTCGTCCGTCGTTGCGTAATGCGGAGTTCAGCGCGCGCATGGAGTTTATTTCGGAGTCGTTGGTGTGTGGTCGTGCGACGTTGCCGGTGAGAAGGACGTTGTCGATGGCCATGAGTCCGCCGGGGCGGAGCAGTTCGAGGCATCGTTCGTAGTAGAGGGGATAGTTTTCTTTGTCGGCGTCGATGAAGGCGAAGTCGATGGTGCCGGCGGCGCCGTTGGCCAGGAGCGTGTCCAGGGTTTGGGCGGCGGGACGCAGTTCGAGTTGGATGCGGTCGGCGACGCCGGCGCGTTGCCAGAACGGGCGTCCGATGTCAGCCCATTCCTGGTTGTAGTCGCAGGCGATGACGCGACCGCCTGGGGGCAGCGCGCGGGCTATGGCCAGCGTGCTGTATCCGGTGAATACCCCGAGCTCGACAACGGTGGTAGCGGAAATCAGTCCGACGAGGAAGCCGAGTAGCTGCCCCTGTTCGGGTGAGACCGCCATCCTGTGCTCGAACACCCGCGACGTGGCTATCCGTAGTTCGCGGGCGATGTCGTCCTCGCGCAGCGATACGTCTTGCACGTACTGCTGAATCTCGTCGTCCAGCGCCAGGTGCACGAGCACCGGTTCCTCCTCGTGGTAGCCATGCGGTTGTGGTTAGGGGATGGGGTCGCGGGGGGTGTTTTGGTAGGCGGCCAGTCGCCATTCGCCGTTGTGTCGAATGACTGTCCAGGAAGCTCGGATGGCTTGTTTGCTGGACACCTCGGTTTGGCCGGGTTCGAGTACTCCGCCGACGGTGAGCAGGACGGCGGTGTCGGGGCCGAGGAAGCGGCTGGCTAGTGGTTTGCCGGTGACCTGGGTGTTGCGGTACTGGTTTTGGAAAGCCTCGGTGAAGTAGGCCTGGATCGCGGCGCGGTTGTCGCAGTAGGTGCCGGCGATGATCATCGTGCCGTCCTCAACGAAGAGGCCGGCGATGGTCTCGGCGTCGGCGAGGGCCCAGGCGGCGATCATGCGTTGCGTGAGGGCGGCGATGGCGGCCAGGTCGGCCTGGGTGGGCTGGGTGGCAGTCGAGGGCATGTGTGGTCCTTGCGGTTAGAGGTAGGGGGTGTCGGGTTCGAGGCCGCACAGGATTCGGCCGTAGAGCTCGAGGTTGGTATGGGGGTGCATGAGGGCGTGTAGGTTGATCGCCTGGATGTCGCGTTGAAACCGTTGGATCGGGACGTCGAGGTAGACCGACGAGCCGCCGCTGGCCCCGGCGAGGATGTCGATGGCTTCTTTGGCCAGCCGGCACGCCGCACCCATGTCGACCCGGGCCCGGGCCCGTTGCTCGAGGGTCCACTCCGATCCGTCCTCGCCTTTGGTGTCGACCTGGCGGGCGAGTCGGTGCGCGTGAAACTCGGCCTGGTCGATTTTCAGGGTCGCCTCGGCCAGGAGCAGGTGGGTCAACGGCGCCTCGCGTTGCTTCGCATAGCCGGTGTAGGTGATCTTCCGGTCGGATAGGCGGCGCAGGAACAACTCCCGCGCGCCCTTGGCCAACCCCACCACGGTGCCCACCGACGAGGCGGCGGCGACCGGGAGCAGCGGGAGGCGGTAGATCGGGGTGTGCGCGTTGTGTTTCGACGCACCGCGGCCCGCCAGCACCGCGGACAGGGCCAGGATGCGCGCCTGGGGTACGAACACATCTTTGGCGACCGTGCTCACACTGCCGCTACCGCACAGACCCGCGGTGGCCCAGTCATCGACCACATGCAGATCCGCCATCGGTACCAGCGCCATGATCGGATACGGTTCGCCGTCGTTGGGCACCAGCACACAGATGATGACCTGCCAATGGCTATGCAGCGCGCCGCTGATAAAACCCCACTTACCGTTAACCACCACCCCACCCGGGGCCGGTTTGGCAAACGCGCTCGGACTTAACGTCCCGCAGATCCGCACATCCTCGGTAGCGAAGACCTCATCTTGAACCTCATCCGGAAACAGACACGCCATCCAGCCCGGAATCCAGTACACCGAAGCCACCCACGACGACGAGCCATCAACACGACCTAGCTCGCTGCCCACCTCAACCAGCGTCCGGGTGTCAACCTCAAACCCGCCGTAACGCCTGGGCACCCGTAACCGGAACATCCCCGCCCCGGCCAGCGCCGCAACCGTCTCCTCGTGCAAACGCCGATTTCGCTCCTGCCACACCGCGTGAGCGCCCAACACCACACCCAACTCACCCGCCCGCGCCACCAGCTGCTCCCGCGCCGGAACCTCAGCCACCAACACCAGGGGCCTCCCAAATCCGAAGTCAAAAACGCGTCGCCGCCGCAACACCCCAAACACCCGAACGGCAACCATGCTCACCGCAAAAACCCGCACCGGCATCTCCGATGTTGCGAAAACGTACAACGCTCACGACTGTGACATGGCGAGCAACGACGGAGGTGACCCGAGCGGACACCGAAAGCATTGTGATGAAGGAATGCGAGAACCTACCCACGAAGAATGCGACGCATGTTCTTTCATGCATGACAGCCGAATATGCCGAGCCATACGGAGAACGGCATGACAGCCTTTTCGATTCCCGCCCGGTTTGCTGAGCAGGTCGCGCGGACGCCGCAGGCGACGGCCGTGTCGGAGGCCGCGAGCGGGGCCGAGCTGACCTATCGCGAGCTGGACCAGCGGGCCAACCGGCTCGCGCACCATCTGATCGGACTCGGGGTCGGCCATGAGGACCGGGTCGCGGTGCTGATGGAACGGTCCGCCGATCTGGTTGTGGCACTCCTGGCGATCTTGAAGGCGGGTGGGGCATATTTGCCGGTCCACGAGGCCGATCCGGCCGACCGGCGGCAGTGGATCGTGGACCATGCCCGGCCCGCGGTGCTGCTCGTCGACGGCGCGACCCGCGCGGCCGGCGTGCCCGTCGGTGTGCCGGTCGTCACGGTGGACGACCCGGCCATCGCCGGGGAGCCGACCGCCGACCCGCAGGTGCCCATCCATCCCGGCCAGCTGGCGTACGTCATCCACACGTCGGGCTCGACCGGCCAGCCCAAGGGTGTCACGGTCACCCAGCAGGACGTGGTGCGACTGCTGCTCGATCCGCTGTGGACAATCGAGCGGCACGCGCGGGTGCTGCTGGTGGCGCCGTACGCGTTTGACGTGTCTACGTACGAAATCTGGATGCCGCTGCTGCACGGTGGCCAGGTCGTCGTTGCGCCACCCGGGCGGCTGGAGCCCCCGGCACTGCGCCAGCTGATCGCGACGTACCAGATCACCGGGCTTCATCTGACCGCCGGTTGGTTCCGGGTGCTCGCCGAGGAGGCGCCGGAGACGTTGACCGATCTGCGCGAGGTTCTCACCGGTGGCGACGTGATCGCGCCGGCGGCGGTCCGTCGGGTGCTCGACGCCTGCCCCGGCCTCGTGGTCCACGCGATGTACGGCGCGACCGAGGGAACCGTGTTCTCAGCGCACCACCTGCTGACCCGCGACACGGAGCTTGGCAAGGTCGTGCCGGTCGGCGATGTGCTGACCGGAATCAGGATCCATATCCTGGACGAGCGCCTCGCGCCCGCGCCGGCTGACGTGATCGGCGAGATCTACCTCGCGGGCGAGGGCGTCGCGCGTGGATACCTCGGCCAGGCCGGCCTGACCGCCGAGCGGTTCGTGGCCGATCCGTTGGGCCGGCCGGGCTCTCGCATGTACCGCACTGGCGACCTGGCCCGCCGTAACGGCGACGGTCTGATCGAGTTTGCCGGCCGGGAGGACAGTCAGGTCAAGATCCTCGGCTTCCTGGTCGATCTCGCCGAGGTGGAGGCGGCACTGGCCGACTACCCGGGGCTGGCCCAGTTCGTCGTCCTGGTGCGTGAGCGTGAAGACGGAAGCAAGCAGCTGGTCGGCTACGTCGTGGCGGAGCCGGGCGGGCTGGACCTCGCCGCGTTGCGCGCACACGCCAAGACCAAGCTGCCCGGCTACATGGTGCCGGCCGTGTTCGTCCGGCTCGACGCCCTACCGTTGACCGCCAACGGCAAGCTGGATCGCGCGGCGATGCCGGAACCGGACTTCGACCAGGTTCTCGCCTCCCGGGCGCCGCAAACGCCGCTCCAGCAGACGCTGTGCGGGATCTTCAGCTCCCTGCTCGACGTACCCGAGGTCGGCATCGACGACAGCTTCTTCGAACTCGGCGGCCAGTCGCTGCAGGCGATGCGACTGTGCAGCCGGATCGGGGCCACGGTCGGCGTCGGGGTTTCCATGAGCACGCTGTTTGACTCCCCGACGGTGGCCCAGCTAGCGGCCTACATCGACGCCAAGCGTGGCTCGCACCAGGATTTGGCGGTCTCCCGTTGACCGAGCAGACTCGGCCCCTGACCGGTGCCGAGTACCTCGAGAGCCTGCGTGACGACCGAGAGATCTACCTCTATGGCGAGCGGGTCGCCGACGTCACCGAGCATCCGGCGTTTCGCAACCCGGCACGGATGATCGCCCGGCTCTACGACGCGCTGCACGACCCGCAATGTCGCGACGTGCTGACCACCGCCACCGACGCCGGCGGCCCTGGCGGCTACACGCACCGCTTCTTCACCACGCCGCACAGCGCCGCCGACCTGGTCGCCGACCAGCAGGCCATCGCGGCGTGGTCCCGGCTGACCTACGGCTGGATGGGTCGCAGCCCGGACTACAAGGCGTCGCTGCTGGGCACGCTCGGCGCGAACGCCGACTTCTACAACCCGTTCGCTGACAACGCGCGTCGTTGGTACCGGCAGTCGCAGGAGAAGGTTCTCTACTGGAACCACGCCATCGTGCATCCGCCGGTGGACCGGCATCGGCCACCAGACCAGGTCGGCGATGTGTTTGTGCATGTCGAGCGGGAGACCGACAGCGGCGTGATCGTGAGCGGAGCGAAGGTCGTCGCGACCAACTCCGCACTCACGCACTACAACTTCGTCGCCCATACCGGACTGCCAATCAAGGAACGTGGATTTGCCATCGTGGCCACCGTTCCGATGAACTCCGCC
>JBLNGJ010000184.1:0-6018 GCA_050264675.1 Micromonosporaceae bacterium | reverse complement strand
GGCGACCTACCAGCTCTGCTTCTTCGCCGGCGTCGCCCGGGCCGGGGTCGCGGTCGGCACGTTGATCGCGATCGGCAGCGCGCCGGTCTTCACCGGCCTGGTGGCCGGCCTGGTCGGGGCCGGCCGGCCGACCCGCGGGTGGGCGCTGGCCACGGCGCTCGCCGTCGCCGGCTGCGCCGCGCTCGTGCTGGGCGGCCCCGGCGGGCGGGCCGGTCGGGTCGACGGCCTCGGCGTCGTGCTCGCCCTGGGCGCGGGGCTCTCCTACGCCGGCTACACCATCGGCGGCAAGCGGTTGGTATCCACAATGGATAGTTCGACCGGGGCGATGGCCGCGATCTTCGCGCTCGGCGGGACGCTTCTGCTGCCGGTGTTCGCGGTCCGGCTCGCTGCGCCCGACGCGACCAGTCCGGGCAGTTACCTCGCCGTGGTGGCCTACCTCGCCGTGGTGCCCACCGGGCTGGCGTACCTGCTCTTCGGCCGCGGTCTGGCCGGGCTGCATCCGCCCGTGGTGGCCACGCTCAGCCTGGCCGAACCGCTGGTCGCGGCGCTGCTGGGGGTGACCGTGCTGCACGAGGCGGTCACGCCGCTGCGGCTGCTCGGCGCCGCACTCATCCTCGCCGGCCTGGCCGCCTCCGTCGCGCGCTCACGTCAAGATCGCGCCGATCATGAGCTGGCGGACCCGACACGCCGCCGACAAGGAACGTAAGTTCATGATCGGCGCTCAAGGGGGCGGCGCCCGGTGTCGAACAGGGCGGCGATCTCGACGGCGGTGAGGCGGCGCCAGCGTCCGCTGCGCAGGTCACCCAGCTTGACCGGGCCGACCGCGGTCCGGATCAGCCGGGCCACCGGGTGCCCCACCTCCTCGAGCATGCGCCGCACGATGTGCTTGCGCCCCTCGTGCAGCGTGATCTCCACCAGCGCCGCGCGACCGTGGGTGTCGACCACCCGGAACGCGTCGGCGGCGGCCGGCCCGTCGTCGAGCTGCACCCCGGCGAGCAGGCGCCGGCGCAGCCCCGGCGGCACCGGCCCAGCCACCTCGGCCAGGTAGGTCTTCGGCACACCATGCGAGGGATGGGTGAGCCGATGGGCGAGATCCCCGTCGTTGGTGAGCAGCAGCAGACCCTCACTGTCGGTGTCGAGCCGGCCGACGTGATAGACCCGCTCCGGCACGGTGCCGACATAGTCGGCGATCGCCACCCGCCCCTTCTCGTCGGCCATCGTGGAGACCACGCCGCGCGGCTTGTTGAACGCGAGGTACACCAGCCGCAGGTCGGTGACGACCCGTTCCCCGTCCACGTAGATCTCGGCCTGCTGAGGGTCGACCTTGTCGCCCAGGGCGGCCGGGCGACCGTCCACTGTGACGCGTCCGGCCGCGATCAGCTCCTCACAGGCGCGACGCGAGCCGACGCCGGCAGCGGCGAGCACCTTCTGCAGGCGCTGCGACCCCGCCTCCACTGTGGAATCACGGTCAGCGGAAGGCGCCATCGATCTCGTCAATGTTGTCGGGCAGGAACGGAGCCAGCGGCGGTAGCTGCTCCACCGTGTCGATGCCGAGCTTCTCCAGGAACAGTGGTGTGGTGCGGTAGAGGTGCGCCCCGCTCTCCGACTCGGTGCCACACTCCTCGACCAGGCCGCGGTTGACCAGCGTCTTGATCACGCCGTCGCAGTTGACCCCGCGGATGGCCGAGATCCGGGTCCGGGTCACCGGCTGCTTGTACGCGACCACCGCGAGCGTCTCCAGCGCGGCCTGGGTCAGCCGCACCTGCTGGCCGTCGAGGATGAAACGCTCCACGTACGCGGCGAACTCACCCCGGGTGTAGAGCCGCCAGCCACCCGCAGCCCGGCGCAGCTCGAAGCCCCGACCGGCGGTGGCGTACTCCTGGGCCAGCGCGGCCAGGGCCGAGGCGACCCGGTCGGTCGGCTGCTCCAGCACCTGGGCCAGCATCTGCTCGGAGACCGGCTCGTCGATCACCAGCAGGATCGCCTCGACCGCGCCGTGCAGCTCCTCCTCGCCCAGGCTGGTGTAGGACCCGGCGTGATCGTCCTCGTCCTCGGGCGCGGCGGCACGTTTCGCGGCCCCGTTGACGGACCCGTTCGGCGAGGTCGTCCCGTTGGTGGCGGCCGTCCCGTTCGGCGAGGTCGTCCCGCTCGTGGCGGTCGCTCCGTTCGCGGACGCCGCTGGCGCGGCCGCCTGGTCACCGGCCGGCTCCGTCGGCTCGGCCTCCCACGCGAACTCGTCGCGGTCGAAACGCCACGGTGGTGGCAGTGGCGGATCTTCCGGGTTGTCGGCGGCCGGCTCGATGATGAGCTCGGGGACGGCGCGGGCCCACGGCGGCACCCAGGCGGCCGCGCTCTCCTCGAGCGACGGCCGAGCCCCGGGCCGGTTCCCCGACGGCTGCGTCTCGTCCTGCTCCACGCGCGCACCCTCCACCTGCGCTGGGCCGGTGGCCCGGCCCTGCCTCTCCCCCATCATGCCGCGCCCGGCCGGCTGCGGCCGGGCAAGCGGGCGCCAGCTCCCCCGGCGCGTCGGCTCCGGCCGGGCCGGCTCAGTCCGGGTCCTCGGTACGCCGGCGCCGGCCGAACCGGCGCCGCTTCGGCTCGGTCGGCTCGCTGGCCGGGCTAGGGTCGCTGGCCGGGCTGAGCTCGCCGGCCGCGGCGGGTGCGCCCATCCCAGCCGCCGCACCGGGCTCGGCCACCTCGCCAGCCCCGCCAGCGAGTGCGGGCGCGTCGGCATCGCCAGGCTCCGGCGGCTCGGCCGAGGCTTCCCCGTACTCATCGATGTCGAGCCGCAGTTCGGCGGAGTCGCCGCCGATCCAGCGCACGGTGAGCTCACCCAACGCCTGGATCTGGTCGAAGCCGACCATGCCTTCGCGGTAGAGCTCCAGCAGCGCCAGGAATCGGGCGACCACCTCCAGGGTGGTGCGGCAGTCGGAACAGAGCGCCCGGAACGTCGCGGTGCGCAGCCGCAGCAACTTCTCCCGCAGGATCGCGGCGTGCTCGCGGATGCTGACCCGCACCAGGTGGATGTGGTCGATGGAGACGGTCGGCACCGGCCTGGGCGTGAGCGCCTTCGCGGCGAGCTGGGCCAGCCGGTCGGGCCCGATGCCGAGCACCAGGTCGGGCAGCGCCTCGGCGTAGCGGGGCTCCAGGCCCACCACCCGCGGGAAGCCGCGTCCGAGCAGCGCCTCGCGAACGGCGATGTAGGCGGCCGCCTCCTTGAACGCCTTGTACTGCAGCAGCCGGGCGAAGAGCAGGTCACGCGCCTCGAGCAGGGCGAGGTCCTCCTCGTCCTCCACGTCGCCGGTGGGCAGCAGCTTGGCCGCCTTGAGGTCGAGCAGGGTCGCCGCGATCACCAGGAACTCGCTCGTCTCGTCGAGATCCCAGTCGTCGCCCATGGCCCGCAGGTACGCGATGAACTCGTCGGTGACCCGGTGCAGGGCCAGCTCGGTCACGTCGAGCTGGTGCTTGCCGATCAGCTGGAGCAACAGATCGAACGGGCCGGTGAAGTTGTCGAGGCTGACATGGAAGCCGGTCGGCGCAGCGTCGCTGTCGGGTGCGGCGTTCGGCGGCGCTGCCTTCTTCGATTTGGGGTCAGGCTTCTGCTTGCCGGACCGGGTCACCCCCGGACGGTAGCTCACCGGCGGCGTCACCGGCCGCCTGCCGCGTGGGCGGCGATCACCTCTCGGGCGAGCTGGCGGTAGTTGCGGGCTCCCGACGAGGCCGGATCCAGCGACGTGATCGGGGCGCCGGCGACGGTGGACTCGGGGAACTTCACCGTCTTCGTGATCACCGTCTGGTAGACCTTGTCGCCGAACGCCTCGACGACGCGCTGCAGCACCTGGCGGCTGTGCGTGGTGCGGCTGTCGTACATGGTGGCGAGGATGCCTTCGAGCTCGAGGTTGAAGTTGAGCCGCTCCCGCACCTTGTCGATGGTGTCCAGCAGCAGGGCCACGCCGCGCAGGCTGAAGAACTCGCACTCCAGCGGGATGAGCACGCCGTGCGAGCAGGTCAGCGCGTTGATGGCGAGCAGGCCCAGCGACGGTTGGCAGTCGATGAGGACGAAGTCGTACTCCTTGAGCGCCGGGCGCAGCAGGCGGGCCAGCGCCATCTCCCGGGCCACCTCATTGACCAGCTGGATCTCGGCCGCGGAGAGGTCGATGTTCGCCGGCAGCAGGTGCAGGCCGGCGACGTTCGTCTTGATCAGGATGTCGTCGATGGTGACGTCGTCCTGCATGAGCAGGTTGTAGATGGACAGATCGAGGTTGTGCGGGTTGACCCCGAGACCCACCGAGAGCGCGCCCTGCGGGTCGAAGTCGACCAGCAGGATCTTGCGACCGTACTCGGCAAGGGCGGCACCGAGGTTGATCGTGGTGGTGGTCTTGCCGACGCCACCCTTCTGGTTCGCCATGGCGATGATCCGGGCCGGACCGTGCCGTTCCAGCGGCATCGGTTGGGGAATCGGGCGGCGGGTCGTGTACGCGGTGGGGTCCGCCGGGCCCAGGTCGGCGCCGATATCGAGCGCCGAACGCTCCGGCCGCAATGCCGAGGTCCACGTGTCGCCCCGGTCGTCCTTGCCTGCCATGTCCCGCTTCGCCCTTCCCACCAAAGCGTCCTCCCCGCCTCTGGTCGGCGACGCCTTGGCGATGCCCGGGCGGCGACACCCAGGGGAATTGGGGTAGCCGCTGCCCGACTGTACGACAACGGCGGCCCGGGACCGTCGCTTGCCAACGGCGTGTCGCGCCTTCTACGTCAGCGCGCGCGGATGCGCGGTCGCGTACACCTCGCGTAGCCGCTCCGCGGTGACCAACGTATAGACCTGGGTGGTGGTCACCGAGGCGTGGCCGAGCAGCTCCTGCACCACCCGGACGTCGGCGCCGCCGTCGAGCAGGTGGGTGGCGAAGGAGTGTCGCAGCGCGTGCGGTGAGACCGGTCTGGTCAGGCCGGCGCGGCCGGCCGCCTGGCGCAGGATCGCCCAGGCACCCTGGCGGGAGAGCGGGCCGCCCCGGGCGTTACGGAACACGGCGTGGGCCCGGCGGGCCCGCTGCTGGCGGGCGTGGGCGAGCAGCGCCGGCCGGCCGCGGACCAGGTAGGCCTGCAGGGCCGAGCGGGCGTACGCGCCGACCGGCACCAACCGGCTACGCCCACCCTTGCCGTGCAGGATCACGGTGCCCTCGGCCAGATCCAGGTCGTCGGGCACGCAGCCGACCGCCTCCGAGATGCGCGCCCCGGTGGCGTAGAGGAACTCCAGCAACGCCGCGTCGCGCAGGGCCAGCGGATCCTCACCCCGCGCCGCGCGCAGCAGCGCCAGCACGTCGGTCACGTCCAGCGCCCGCGGTAGTCGGCGGGCCACGCTGGGCGGCGCCACCTCCCGGCCCGGGTCGTGCGCGGCCAGCCCCTCGCGTACGGCGAAACGGTGCAGCCCGCGTACCGCGCTGATCGCCCGAGCGGCCGAGGCGGCGGCCAGCGGTGGGTGGTCGGAGCCGCCCTCGCGCAGCGCCCGCAGGTAGCCGGTGACCTCGCGCTCGCCCACCGAGGCCAGCGCGGAGTGGCCGTTCGCGTGCAGGTGGGCGGCATAGCGCTGCAGGTCGCGCCGGTAGGCCTGCAGGGTGTTCGAGGCCAGCCCGCGCTCCACCGTGAGATGATCGAGGTACGCGGCGACGGCCGGCTGGACGGCGTCGGTCAGGCGAGCACCTCCTCCAGCTTGACCACGTCGAGGCCGTGGGCGTCGGCGACGGGCGCGTTGACCACGTGACCGTCGTAGGTGTTCAGGCCCAGCGCCAGCGCCCGGTCGTGACTGAGCGCCTCGCGCCAGCCGCGGTTGGCCAGCTCGCGACGCAGTAGAAGACGCTGTGGTACACCGGGTAGACCGGATCCGCGTGAGTGGTCGGCCGGGAGCCTTCGAAGCAGCCACCCTGGTCGATGGAGATGTCGACCAGCACACTGCCCCGGCAGCATCCGGGCGACCAGCTCGTTGGAGATCAGCGTGGGCGCCTTCGCCCCGGGCACCAGCACCGCCCC
>JBLNGJ010000183.1:0-4423 GCA_050264675.1 Micromonosporaceae bacterium | reverse complement strand
CGCCGCGATCGGGCTGCTCTTCGCCGTCCGCTCGGCCGAGCTGGCCTGGCTCGGACCGGTGGCGATCGGCCTGGCCGCGGCGGCCAAGGCGTGCTACTCGCCCTCGGCCTCATCGGCTCTGCCCAATGTGGTCGACCCGGTCGACCTGCCCGCGGCCAACGCGCTCGGCGGCAGCGCCTGGGGCACCATGCTCGTGGTCGGCGCCTCGCTGGGCGGCATTGTGAGCGCCCGCTACAGCCCGTACACCTGCTTCGTGATCACGATCATCTGCCTGGCCGTGGCCGCGGTGCTGGTCTGGGGGATCCGCCGGCCCATGCAGTCCGGGCGCGACACCGCGGTCGAGCCGCCGCGGACGGTGGCGGCGCTGCGCGAGGCGCTGCGTTACATCCGGCGCGAGCCGCGGGTGCTCTCGCTGGTGACGGTGAAGTCAGCGGTCGGGCTCGGCAACGGCGTGCTCGGCGCGTTCCCGTTGCTCGCCACGGTGGTCTTCCCGGTCGGCCCGCTCGGCACCGGCCTGCTCTTCGCCGCCCGGGGCCTGGGCGCGCTGCTCGGGCCGCTGTTCACCCGCCGGGCGCTCACACACCGGTCCTGGCTGCTGCCTGGGCTCGCCCTGCTCATGGGCGTCTACGGACTGGCCTACCTCGGGGTCGCGGTCAGCCCGTGGTTCTGGCTGGCGCTGGGCCTGGTCTGCCTGGCCCACATGGCCGGCGGCGGCAACTGGGTGATGTCGGCGTACGCGTTGCAGGTCGAGGTGCCCGACGCGCTGCGGGGCCGGGTCATCGCGACCGACCTCATGCTCGCCACCCTGGCCGTGTCGGCGAGCCTGCTCGTGGTCGGTGCGCTCGTCGATCACGTCGGCGCCCGGGTGCTCATCGGCGCCTGTGCGGCCGCCACGCTGCTCTACTCGGTGATCTGGCGCCTGGTCACGTACCGGCTCAACCGGGTCGACCCGGACCGTGAGGTTGCGCACGCCTGATACGTTGACTCGTGATATCGGGGTGATATCACGATCTCGGGAGTGGGCGATGGAGAGGCGTACGTTTCGTATCCCCGGTTTTCTCATGCTGCTCGCGCTGCTCGCACTCGGCGCCTCCGCCGTGTGGTACGCGATCGACCAGGCCGAGGCCGGCCCCCCGCCGGAGCGGGTGGTCCTGATGTTCGCGGCGGGCGGGCTGCTCTTCGTGCTCGCGCTCACCGGCTTCGTCGTGGTCAACCCCAACGAGGCCTACGTGGTGCAGTTCTTCGGCCGTTACATCGGCTCGATCACCCGGGCCGGCTTTCACTGGACGGTGCCGCTGAGCACCCGCAAGCGGATCTCCAAGCGGGTGCGCAACTTCGAGTCGTCCCGGCTGAAGGTCTCCGACGCCGACGGCAACCCGGTCGAGATCGCCGCCGTCGTGGTGTGGCGCGTGGTCGACTCAGCCAAGGCGCTCTTCGCCGTCGACGACCACGTGAAGTACGTGGCGATCCAGGCCGAAGCGGCCGTGCGGCACCTCGCCACCAGTCACCCGTACGAGGCGCACGACGAACACCAGGTGAGCCTGCGCGAGAGCGTGCAGGTCAGTGGGGAGCTCAGCGCGGAGCTGCGGGACCGGGTGCAGCTCGCCGGGGTCGAGGTGGTCGAGTCGCGGCTGACCCACCTCGCCTACGCGCCCGAGATCGCCCAGGTCATGCTGCAGCGCCAGCAGGCCAGTGCGGTGGTGGCCGCCCGCACCCGCATCGTCGACGGTGCGGTCGGCATGGTGCAGATGGCGCTGGACCGGCTGCGCAGCGAGGGCGTCGTGGACCTGGACGAGGAGCGCAAGGCGCAGATGGTCTCCAACCTGCTGGTCGTGCTCTGCGGTGACCGGGCGACACAGCCGGTGATCAACACCGGCACCCTCTACGGATGAGCCCGTGGCCGAGCGCAAGAAGCTGCTGCTGCGCCTGGACGCCGAGGTGTACGGCGCGATCGCCCGGTGGGCCGCCGACGACCTGCGCAGCGTGAACGCCCAGATCGAGTACGCGCTGCGCCGGGCCCTGCGCGCGGCCGGCCGGCCGATCGGTGAGGCCGACGCCCCGTGATTAGGAGGGGCACCGTATTAACGTCTCCGGTATATGACGGTGCCCCTGCTTTCTCGCTCAGCGGCGGCCTAACATGTGCCCGTGCCGTTCGTGGCCCACGCCGTGCGGGTGCGCGTGCCGGCGACCAGCGCCAACCTCGGCCCTGGGTTCGACGCGCTCGGCCTCGCCCTGGGACTGCACGACGAGCTGACCGCCCAGGTGCGGTCCGGTGGCATCGCGGTGAGCGTCACCGGCGAAGGCGCCGGTGAGCTGCCGGCGGACGAGTCGCATCTGGTCGTCACGGCAATGCTGGAGACGTTCGGGCTGCTCGGCGAGCGCCCGCCGGGGATCGCCCTGCGCTGCCACAACCGGATACCGCACGCGCGCGGCCGCGGCTCCACCACGGCCGCGATCGTGGCGGGAAAACGGCTGGCCCGGGCGCTCGTTGCCGGTGGTGCCGATCGCCTCGACGCCGCTGCCGCGCTGCGCCTCGCGGCCGCCCTCGAAGGCCATCCCGACAACGTCGCCGCCTGCCTGCTCGGCGGGCTCACGCTCGCCTGGACACAGGAGGCCGGGGCGTGCGCGGTGCGGCTGCCGCTCTCGCCGGCCGTACACCCGCTGGTGTTCGTGCCCGAGCGGCGAGCGTTGACGGCGGCGGCCCGGGCCGCCCTGCCGACCACCGTGGACCACCGCGACGCCGCGTTCGCGCTCGCGCGCACGGCCCTGCTGACCCATGCGCTGGCCCGGGCGCCGGAGCTGCTGCTGGTGGCGACGGAGGACCGGCTGCACCAGCCGTACCGTGCGGCGGCGATGCCGGAGACCGCGGCGCTCGTGGCTCGGCTGCGGCAGGTCGGTGTACCGGCCGTGGTCAGCGGCGCCGGCCCGAGCGTGCTGGCATTGCTGCCCGAGCGCGACGGTGAGCTGGCTCGGTTGGCCGAGGGTCTGATTCCAGACGGGTGGCGGAGGATGTCGTTTGGCACGACGGGCACCGGACCAGGTACTCTGGACGCTGAACACGCCGGGGCCGACCCTGTTGCCGCAGGTCTCTCTAGTTGATTACGCTCTAGGGCGATACCAGCCGACGCGAAGCCAGCCGACACATTGTCGATCACAAGACGTGTGTCCGGATTCGGGGCACCATTCCTTCTGGCACGCAGGCTGCAACCCCGTGGTACCCCTGCCCCAGCGGCACCCCCGAGAGGAACCGCACGCAAGCAACCACGGTTCGCAGCTCGAAAGGAACGCCCCGGCTGCGGCTGATCCAGCCGCAGGTCTTGGCCCACTCGGCTGTATCACGACTCCTGCGAAGCCATGGGCAACGCAGGCGTATCTGCGGGCTGCCCGGCCCCTACGAAAGACCCGGGCGGTCACGGCATATCGAGGAAGGAATCCATTGAGCGACACCACCGACGTGACGTCGGAAGTCCCCACTGCTCCGGAGTCGCCGGCCCGTCGCCGGCGCACCGGTGGCGGCCTGACCGGCATGCTGCTCGGCGAGCTGCAGACCATGGCCGCGTCGCTCGGCATCTCCGGCACCGGCCGTATGCGTAAGGGCGAGCTCATCGAGGCGATCCAGAACCGCCAGGGTGGCGACGGGCACGTGCCCGGTCCCCGGTCGGAGAACCGGGCCGCCACCGAGGCGCGGGGGCACGACGCCGCGCGCGGCGCCGCGCCGCGCACGGAGGTCCGGGCCGAGGTACGCGACGGGGACGGCGCCACCGGCGACGTGCTGGTGGACGAGCAGCGCGCCCCACGGCGGGCGAGCCGGCCGGCCGGGCCGCCACAGGAGCGCGAGCGAACCAACGAGCGCGAACGCGGCACCGACCGCGAGCGCACCGCCGACCGGGACGGCGAGCGCACCTCGCGTGGCCCCGGCGACCGCAACGGCCGGGTCGACCGCGACAACCGGCTCGACCGGGACACCGAGCGCAACGGCCGTGACCACCGTGGCGCCGAGCGCCGCGACACGGGTGAGCGCCGCGATGACCGGCGTGACGGCGACCGGCGGGATGCTGAGCGCCGCGATGACCGGCGTGACGGCGACCGGCGGGACCTGGCCGAGCGCGGACGCGACACCGCCGAGCGCGGACGCGACACCGCCGACCGGGGCCGAGACGGCACCGACCGCCGCGACGATGACGACGACGCCGATGGCGGTGGCCGGCGCGGGCGGCGCAGCCGGTTCCGCGACCGTCGGCGCGGGCGGGGCGAGCGTGGCAGCGAGGGCGGCGGGGCGGGTGAGCCGCAGGTCGCCGAGGACGACGTGCTGGTCCAGGTGGCCGGCATCGTCGACGTGCTGGAGAACTACGCGTTCGTTCGTACCTCCGGTTACCTTTCTGGACCGAATGATGTCTATGTCTCGATGGCCCAGATCAAGAAG
>JBLNGJ010000182.1:0-3953 GCA_050264675.1 Micromonosporaceae bacterium | reverse complement strand
ACCGGAAGGAGACGCCATGAAGGTGAAGGCCAACGGGATCCAGATCAACTATCGCATCGATGGCCCCGAGGGGGCGCCCTGGCTCACGATGAGCAACTCGCTGGCCACGACCCACCGCATGTGGGACCCGCAGGTCGAGGCGTTCAGCCGGCAGTATCGCGTGCTGCGCTACGACAAGCGCGGGCACGGCGAGACCGAGGTGGCGCCGGGGCCATACAGCTTCGAGCTCCTCGCCGACGACGTGCTGGCCCTGCTCGACGCCCTGCAGATCACGCAGACGCACTTCGTCGGACTCTCGATGGGCGGCATGACCGGCATGACGATGGCCCTGCGCCGCCCGGGCGTGCTGCAGAACCTCGTGCTCTGCGACACCACCAGCAAGGACCCGCTCGGCGATCCGGCGCTGTGGCAGCAGCGCATCGACGCCGTCAACGCCGGCGGCAGCATGGAGCCCCTCGTCGAGAGCACGGTGGCGCGCTTCCTCACCCCGGACACGGTGAAGAATCGGCCGGCGATCGCCGATGCCGTCCGCGCCATGGTACGCAGCACGCCGGTCGCGGGCTACGTTGCCTGCTGCCAGGCCATCGCCAAGCTGAACCTCACCGACCGGCTGCGCGAGATCACGATCCCGACCATGGTCGTCGTCGGGGCCGACGACCCGGCCACCACCGTCCCCATGGCCCGCACGATTCACGAGCGCATCGCGGGCTCCGAGCTGGTGATCCTGAAGGACGCCGCCCACCTGTCGAACATGGAGCAGCCGGCGGCGTTCAACGAGGCGGTGCTCGGCTTCCTGAAGCGTCACTGAGTCCATCGGCGGCATCGGCGACGGACGCGAGAGCGCGCAGGCGCCCCGGCCGGATCATTTGAAGCTCGAGGACTGAGCGTGGCGACCCCGCGTCCCGACACGACGCGCCTGCAACGCCTCGTGCACTCGTACCGCGATGCCGCGGCCCTCATGGCCGCCGTGGAACTGGGCCTCTTCAGCCAGGTGGCGCGCGGCGCCGATACCGAGGCCGCCGTGGCGCGGGCGCTCGACCTCACGGCGACCAATGCCGAGCGGCTGGTGACGGCGTGCGTCGCTCTGGGCCTGCTGGTCCGGGAGGGCAAGGCCGGGGCCGCGCGCCTGCGCAACGCGCCCGACGTGGCGCGCTTCCTCGTCGAGGGCGAGCCGGCGTACGCCGGTCCCTGGATGCTCTTCAGCAAGCCGGACTGGAACGAGTGGGGCCGCCTGAGCACGCATCTGAGACGACGGGACACCGTGGTGCTGGGCAAGTACGCCCAGGGATTCACGGTCGAGCGGGCGCGGGAGTACCACGAGGCGACGTACTCGATCGGGATGGGCGCGGCCCGGCGCTTCGTGCGCCAGGTCGATCTGGCGGGACGGCGGCAGCTCCTCGACCTCGGGGGCGGCTCTGGCTGCTACTGCATCGTCGCCGCCCGGCAGCATCCCAGGCTGCGCGCGATCGTGCTCGACCTGCCACCTGTCGTCGAAGTGGCCCGCGAGTTCATCGCCTCCCACGGTCTGGCCGACCGGGTGAGCGCGGTGGCCGGCGACTTCACGCGCGACCCGTTGCCGGCAGGCTCCGACGTCGTGCTCATGGCGAGCAACCTGCCGCAGTACAGCCGCGACATCATCCAGGCAGTCATCGGCCGGGCCTTCGCCGCGCTCGCGCCGGGCGGCGAGATGCACCTGATCGGCGAGATGCTCGACGGGGCGCGAAACGGACCGCGCGACCCGGCGCTCTGGGGGCTGGCCGAAGCGCTGTGGGGCAGCACCGGCGTCGCGCACTCCGTCGACGAGTGCCGCGGCTACCTCGAGCACGCCGGCTTCCGTGACGTCGCCGCCCACGAGTTCGTGCCGAACGTTCTGACCCGGGTGTCGGGAACCCGGCCGGCATAGCCGGCATGCTGCCACATTCGTGCGCACGGCGATCGGATATCACCGCGGTCGCGCGGTCGACGCCGCCGTCCGACGCCACCGGCGTGGCAATCTGCTCGCCGTCGCCCCTACGGCTGCACCGTGACCTTCGCGACGGACGCGCGGCAGTTGTTGCCCTCGTCGCTCTCGGTCACCACGGAGGCGGCGTCGGCGCAGGCGAGCACGAAGTAGCTGCCGAGGGTGGTCGTCGACGGGATGATCACCGACCGAGTGCCGGCCGAGGTGGCGCCCGGCCCCAGCGCCTCGACCGGCCGGTACCCCGTCAGGAGCTTGCCCCCGACGGCACTCACGCCGTCCAGCGAGAGATAGTACTGGACCCGCGAGGCGTCCGCGGAGAAGAGGCTGTCGTTCTTGACGGTGTCCGACAGCGACATGCTGCCGCCGCGGCTCGCGCTCGCGGGCGGATCGCTGAGCTCCGAGACCGTGAGGTCCGGCCGCCCCACCTTCACCTTTGCCGCGGAGGCCACGCAGTTGTTGCTCTCGTCGGACTCCGGCACCGTCACGAGGTCGTCGGCACAGGCCAGGACGAAATAGTCGCCGGGGGACACCGTGGCCGGGATGGTGACGGTCGCAGCTCCGGTCGAGGAGTCACCCGCGGCCAGGATCGGCACCGCCCGATACCCCGTCATGCGCTGGTCGCCGGGATCCCGCTGGCCATCGGCCGACAGGTAGAACCGGGTCCGGGAGGCGCCGGCTTGAAAAGCGGTCTGATTCTTCACCGTGTCCGTCACCGATATCGCTTTGCCGAGAACGGCGGTGGCCGGCACGTTGGTGACCGCCGTCGCGACCAGATCCGGGCGGCCAACCTCTACGGTGGTGGTGGAGGCCAGGCAATTGTCGCCTTCCTTCATCTCCTCCACCAATTGCGTGTCGTCGGCACAGGCCACCAAGTAGTAGGTGCCGAGGACCGTGGCGGCCGGGATGGTGAGCGATACGGTGGCCGTCGACTCCTGCTTGCCGCCCAGCGCGGCCACCTTGCGTCCGCCGAGCAGCTTGTCCTGAGTGCTCTTCACCGGATCGGGAGAAAAGTAGTACTGCGTGCGTGACTTGCCGGCAGCGACGATGCTCCGGTTGCGGACCGTGTCGGTGATGGCAAGCGGCGACCCCGGCGTGGCGAGGGGAGGCGGGTCGCTGAGGGCCGTCACCGCCAGGTTGGGGCCGCACGGTCCAAGCTGGGTCTCGAACACCCCCAGGTCCGCCGTGTCGACGTCGCCATCGCGGTCGAGATCGGCCTCAGCGTTCCAGCCGGGCTCGCCGATCGCGGTGTTCATCGCGGCCTCGATGGTGGGGCGGTCCGCGACGTCCACGCGGGCATCCAGGTCGAAGTCGGCGGTGCAGCCGGGGAACCTGATTCTCACCCCCTTCGACACCTTGGCCGGGTCGTTCACCGAGCGGTCCAGGGTGACCACCGACGTCCCGGCGACCTCCGTCATGCAGGGGCCGAAGTGGCTCTTGAAGACGTAGGTGGTTTCCACCGGCGCGACCGACAGGCAGACGCCGCCCGGGTGGACGAACTGGGCAAGCTGGAACACGTTGTCGACGGACCCCTCGCCGACCGCCACGCGTCCCTCGAAGGAGTCATAGTAGAAGGTGTTGCCGAGATTGTCGTTCTCCAAGAAGTGCAGCGGCGAACCGGCGAACACGTTGTACGAGAACGCGTTGTTGCTGGAAAACCGCATCTCGAGTCCCTGGGTCCCACCCGCGGTCCGATTGTTCCGGATGATGTTCTGATCGGCGCGGATCAGGTACAGCTGCTCCTTGCCATTGTCGACGATGGTGTTGTCCTCGACCGTGACCAGGCTCGATTCGGACAAGTGGATGCCCTCGTTGCCGTTGTCGGCGATGACGCTGTTGCGCATCACGATGTCCTGCGAATTGGAGATGCTGATCCCGTAGCCGGTGCCGTTGGCCGTAGGATCCTTCCAGCCGTTCTCGTACAGGTGGCTGTGCTCGATGACAACGTCCCGGGCGTTGCGCACGTAGACGCCCCACCAGAACCCGGTCACCTCAC
>JBLNGJ010000181.1:0-3330 GCA_050264675.1 Micromonosporaceae bacterium | reverse complement strand
GAGCGCGGGCGAAGGACACCTCGCCCCGCTGATGTACCGGGCGGTGCCCTACCGGACGGTGCCCTACCGGGCGGCGGCTCAGCCCCGGCCGGCGTGCTCGGCGAGCTGGGCCATCCCGGCGACGATGCCGCCACCCAGGTCACCGCCGCTGAATGCGGCCGCCATCGACAGCGCGGCGAGCTTGCAGTCCCGGTCCAGGATCCGCCTGCGCGCGACCGCGCCGGTGACGATCTCGAGCACCCGCTGGTTCGGCGAGACGGCCAGCAGCACCGTCCGGTCGGGATCGGTGAGCTGGCCGTGCAGCTTCTCGGCGTGCGCCCGCACCGGTTCGTCCAGGTCTCCGATGTAGACGCTGAAGACCAGTCCGGTGGAGCTGTCGGCCAGGCGCAGCGCCTCATCGACGCGGATCAGCTGCCGGGTGGTCAGTGGGCCGTCGAGCACGTCGAGCTGTGACCGGGTCAGCTCACCAGCGATCACTTGCGCCTCCCGTCTCGTCCCGCCCGACACCCGGCTCGGCCGGCGCCGCGACCAGCTCACGCCGCCGGCTCGACGGCAGCTGCTGCTCGGGGGCGGAGAGGAACCACACCGGTGTGAACGAGAACGGCCGGCCCGGCCGGTACCGGCGGGCGCGCCGGGAGCTGCCCGCGTACACCATCGCGGCCACGATCACGCCGAGCGCGATGGCGGCGACGAGCATCAGCAGCGCCGGCAGGAGTCCACGGAACATCAGGTCCCAACGCTTCCTACAAAGGCCGACAATCGCGTCAACCGTAGCGGCCGTGGCCCTCATCGACGCAGCCGGGGTGTGGCGCTGGCCGGGCGGTGCGGGCGCACCGGCGCCGGCTCGCCCGGCGTTACCGTTCGGGGGTGAGCGAGCCCTCCGACCGGGCGGACGCACGCGCGCGCGATGCCGCCGATCCGCTGCGCAGCTTCCGCGACCGCTTCGTCATCACCGACCCGGACCTGATCTACCTCGACGGCAACTCGTTGGGTCGGCTGCCGGTCGCCGCCCGGCGCCAGCTGCGCCGGGCGGTGGATGAGTGGGGCGGTGACCTCATCCGCGGCTGGGCCCGCTGGATCGACCTCGCCCGTGAAGCCGGCGACCTGCTCGCCGGCCTGATCGACGCGCAGCCGGGCGAGGTGATCGTCTCCGATTCGACCAGCGTCAACCTCTACAAGCTGGCGGCCGCCGCGCTCTCGGCCCGGCCGGGGCGGCGGATCATCATCACCGACGACGACAACTTCCCCACCGACCGGTATGTGCTGGCCGGGCTGGCGCACGAGCGCGGCTGCGAGCTGCGGGTGCTGCGCAGCCGGCCCGACACCGGGGTGTCGGTCCGGGCCGTCCGGGCGGCGCTGCGCGCCAGTGGCGACGACGTCGCCCTGGTCTCGTTCTCCCATGTGGCTTACCGCTCGGGCGCGGTCGCCGACCTACCGGCGATCACCGCCGCCGCGCACGAGGCGGGCGCCCTCATGCTGTGGGACCTGTCCCACTCGGCCGGCGCGGTGGCCGTGCCGCTGGGCTCGGCCGGCGTAGACCTCGCCGTCGGCTGCACCTACAAGCACCTCAACGCCGGGCCGGGCGCGCCGGCCTTTCTCTACGTGCGCGCCGACCTGCAGCCCTCTCTGCGCCAACCGATCTGGGGCTGGTTCGGCCAGCGCGACCAGTTCGCCATGGGCCCGGCGTACGACCCGGTCGATGGCATCGAACGGTTCCTCGTCGGCACTCCCCCGGTGCTGGGGGTCTATGCGGTGCTCGCCGGCGCCGGCCTGACCGCCGAGGCCGGCATCGAGGCGGTCGCGGCCAAGGGGCGCGCGCTCACCGCGTACGCCGTCGATCTCACCGACCGATGGCTGCGCCCGCTCGGCTTCCGGCTCGCCTCGCCCCGCGATCCGGCCCGCCGGGGGGCCCACGTGACCCTGCATCATCGCGCCGCCTGGCCGGTCTGCCAGGCGCTGATCGCGGCTGGCGTGATCCCGGACTACCGCGATCCGAACCGACTGCGGCTGGGCCTGGCACCGCTCTACACCCGGTTCGTCGACGTGTACGACGGCCTGGCCCGCCTGGCCGAGATCGTCAGCTCGGGCCAGCACCTGACCTTCCCAGCCACGCCTGGACGGATCACCTAAGAGCCGACGACCGTCCGGGGTATTTGCCGAAAATTGCCGTATCGCCGGGTGGGGAAGCGGGACGATGAGCCCGGCGGTCGCCCGATCGCGCACCGGTGGACACAGGGGGCGAGATGCGATCCTGGCGTGCGCTGCTCGCCCTGGTCGGGTCGGGCACATTGGTGGGTCTGGTCGTGGCCTCTCCGGCCCAGCCCGCGCAGGCGGCCGGCGTCTGGGTCGAGGTCTCACCGGGCAGCGTCACCGCGGGCAGCCAGGTGCAGCTGCGGGCGGACTGCGGCGACAACAGCAAGCCGGCCACCGTGCGCTCGACCGCCTTTCCCAGCGTCGCCGTCCACCCGCAACGCACGCTGCTCGGGGCGGAGGCGCGGGTGCGGGCGAGCACCCAGCCCGGCACCCATGACGTGACGCTGACCTGCCAGAGCGGTTCGACGTCAACCACGACGCTGCTCGTGTTCGGCCAGCCGAGCACCGCCATGACCAACGGACCGCACACCGGCGGCGGCTTCCTGGCCGCCGGCGGCCGGAACCCCGGCCAGCGGCCGGCCTGGTGGTTCGCGGCCGGCGGCGTCGCCCTGGCCGCCGTCGCGCTGGTCGTCCTGGCCGCCGCGGCCGGGGCGACCCGGCGCCGCTGACCATGCCCGGCGGGCGCGCCACCCGCCGGGGGCCGGCCCGCGGCGTCGACCGCGGCTCGGCCGCCCCGGTCGGAGTGGTGCTGCTGCTCATCGGTGTGTTCGCCACCGGGGTCGGTCTGGGGCAGGTCACCCACCTGCCCGGCCTGCCCGGGTTCGGCGCCGGTCGCGGCGGCGAGTCGCAGCGGGGTGTGCCGGCCCGGATCGCCGTCGCCGCGATCGGTGTCGACGCGCGGGTCGTCGGCGTCGGTACCGCTGCCGACGGCAGCATCGAGGCGCCGCGCGACCCGCAGAGCACCGGGTGGTTTCGCAGCAGCGCCGTCCCGGGCGGCACCGGCACCACGGTGATCGTCGGTCACGTGGACACCCGGACCGCCCCGGCCGTCTTTCGCCGCCTCGCCGAGCTACGCCCCGGCGCGCGCATCGACGTCACCCGGCGGGATCGCTCGGTCGCGGTGTTCACGGTGGCCACGGTGGAGCGGCAGGCCAAGTCGAACTTCCCCGGAGCCCGGATCTTCCAGGCTGCCGCGAAGCCCCGGCTGGTGCTGGTGACCTGTGGCGGCGCCTGGAC
>JBLNGJ010000180.1:0-3579 GCA_050264675.1 Micromonosporaceae bacterium | reverse complement strand
TGGCCAACCGGTACTCCTTCGCCGACCTCGCGTATCTCGTCGGTGCGGGTGCCGCCGCCCGGGAGTTCCTCCCGCCTGAGGCGGCCCGGTTACAGCAGCTGTGCGCGTACGGCCAGCGCCTGCTCGATCTCGACGCGGAAGATTTCGAGAATCCGGACGCCGCCGCCGACGGCCACACCGACGGCCGGATGGTGGGGCTGACCGGCGGCACCCTGGTGCCCCGGCACCTGATCGAACGCGGGCGGCAGTGCCGGATGCGCCAGTCGCCGGACGAGCAGCCCCGGGCGGCGCTGACCTCGTTGCGCCCCACGTTCCGGTTGCTGCTCGAGGTGATCGAGGCCCGCTGGCGTCGCCGGGAGACCGCGGCCCTGGTGGCCGCGGTGCACATGGCGAGCGAGTACGCGGCACTACTCGCCTGGGAGCCGCTGCTCGGGCACGCCGGCGACCCGGCCGAGCTGGGTGCCGACCCGTCGTTCACCGGCCCGCAGAGCCGGTGGGGCCATTTCGATGATCACGAATGCCCGCACACGGCGCCGCAGAAGTCGGCGGCCAACCGTTCGCTGCACGTCGCCAACGAACCGCCCAGCGGGTGGCGGACCTACCTGGACCGCCAGCATTCGGTCATCGCCCAAGCCCTATCGGTGTGCGCGGTCGACTGCCGGGCTCCGTGTGTCGTGGTCACCACCCGCACCCCCCAGCAGCGCCACGACATCGCCGAAGCGTGCCGGATCGCGCAGGCGTTCGGCCAGTGCGCGCTGGTGCGGCTGCGGCATGCCGCGCCGGTCGGGCACGGGTTCGGCGTGCCGTCACCAGCCGAGGTGCTCGAGGCCTGGGAGCGCAGCCGTCTGGGCCTGGCCCGACGGGGCGGCCTGGGTGCATCGGTGCTCGCCATGGACGGCTTCCCGCTCACCGGGCTGCCCAGCCTGCTCAGCGCGATCGGTGCCACCCCGCTCACGCCGGACACGCTGCTGCACGACACGGCGGCGGCGATCGTGTCCATATTGGAGCCGCAGGAGGTGCGAGCATGACGCCGCGGTGGGATGAGGTGGGGTAGGTCGTGCCCGAACAGATCGCCGACGCGCTGGCCGAGGTGCGGGCGCTGCTGCTCGACCGCGACCGGCTCGTGCACGCGGTCGCCTCCGGCCACCGTCGCGGTCGGCATCCACAATGGACTCGCGTCCGCCTGCGCCCGGTCGTGGTCAAGGCCGGCGAGCGGTTGCAGATCGTCACCGACGACGGCGCCCGGCCCACCATCCGCAACGTGGCCTGGGGGCCCGACACCGAGGCGGCGGTGACCACGCTGCTCGACGAACCGTTCGGCAACTGGCACGTGCAGACGGTCGACGCGACGCTTCAGTTGCGGGTAACCAAGCGGGGCGAGGCCGCGGTGCACCGCAGCGCGTC
The DNA here is from genome assembly GCA_050264675.1 of Micromonosporaceae bacterium. Taxonomy (GTDB): domain Bacteria; phylum Actinomycetota; class Actinomycetes; order Mycobacteriales; family Micromonosporaceae; genus JBLNGJ01. The sequence continues at coordinate 2,175 of JBLNGJ010000180.1, read as the reverse complement.
CCGCCCGGTCGCGCCGGCGCCCAACCACGACCGCGAGAGGGAGCACCTGCTCGACCCGGGCGACCCGCTCTTCGACGTCATCGGCGGCAGCGCGGCCAAGCGCCGGCAGGTTGACGCGTTCCTGCGCGCCCTCGACGCCACCCTCGATGACGAAGAGCTGCCCGATCCGTTGCGGGTGGTGGATCTGGGCTGTGGCAACGCCTACCTGACCTTCGCGGCCTACGCCTACCTCACCGGGCATCGCGGCGGCCACGTCGAGCTGGTGGGTGTGGACGTACGCGAGGATCAGCGCGCCCGCAACGCCGCGCTCGCGGCCGAGCTGGGCTGGGCCGACCAGGTTCGCTTTGTGGCCGGCACCATCGCCGACGCCGACCTGCCCGGCGCCGATATCGTGCTCGCCCTGCATGCCTGCGACACCGCCACCGACGACGCGTTGGCCCGCGCGGTCGGCTGGCGCGCCCGTTGGATCCTGGCCGCGCCGTGCTGCCATCACGACCTTGCCGCGCAGCTACGCCGGTCGCCCGCCCCGGCACCCTACGAGCCGCTGACCCGGTTCGGCATCTTGCGCGAGCGGTTCTGCGATGTGCTCACCGATTCGCTACGGGCGGCGCTGCTGCGCCTGCACGGCTACCGCGTCGGGGTGGTCGAATTCACCGACTCCCGGCACACGCCTCGCAATGTGTTGCTGCGAGCCCGCTTCACCGGCGCGGCGCCGACCGCCGCGCAGCGCGCCGAGTATGCCGCCCTGGTCGACGAATGGCAGATCACGCCGCACCTGGCCCAGCTGATCGGCCCGGCCGCGGCGGCCGGGTAGCCGCGGTCGCGACGGGCGAGCAACGTCCCGCGCCCGCACACCGTGTGCGATGTGATCAAGGCCGGCGGTGCGTGAATGAGGCGTGGCCCCGTTGCAGCACTTCACATCCGGCTGGGCCAGCCTCATGCTGGCCGGCGTCGTCTCGGTGATCGGGTGCCTGCTCGGGCTGCTGCTCGCCACGAAGGCTCGCCGGCGCACCGGCCGGCGTCGCGTGCGACTGCTCGTGTACGCCTCGGTGGCGGTCGGGGCGACCGCGGTGTGGTTCCCGCATATCATCGCGATGCTCGGCGTCGATATCGACGGGGCCGCACTGCGCTACGACGCCCGGCTGACCGCGGCGAGCCTCGCCGTCGCGGTGGTCGTGAGCGCGGCCGGTCTGTTCCTCTTCGGCCATGGGCGGCTCGGGGTGACCCGGCTCGCCGTGGCCGGCCTGCTGATCGGATCCGCCATCGCGGCCGGGCACGACCTCGGCATCGACGCCGTCCGCGTCAGCGGGACGGTTCTGATCGACCCCATCCGGGTCGCGCTCGCGATCGGGCTCGCCCTGGTTACCGCCACCGCCGGCGTGTGCATCCCGGTCGCGGTGCGCGGCCTCGGCGGCGCGACCATCGGCGCGCTCATTCTCGCCGGCGGTATCGGGGGCACCCACCACCTGATGATCTCGGCGGTCGGAGTGCACCTCACCCCCGGGCATCACGACGGGCCCGGCCTGGATCCGATGGTGCTCATCGGCCCGGTCCTGATCGTCGGCGCGGCCGTGATCGCCATGCTCGCCTTCTTCACGTTCGGAAACTCCACAATGGACGAGATGCGAGCGATCTACGACGACGGGCTGGTCGATGACACCAACATCATCGCGGCCCGCATCATCGCCGAGGTGACCACGCGGGTCAGTAGCACCGACGTGAACCTGCGCCGGGTTGAGCTCTGGCCCGAGCGCCCGAGCCGACCGCCGGCGCCGGTCGACGTGGCGCCGGACCCGCGACGGCCCCGGCCGCGACCCCGCCCGGCCTGGGCGAACATGCCGGTCTGGGGCGAGGCGGCGTCGGCCGATCCGCCGGCCCGGGGCGCGCAGGCCCGTCCGACCCCCAACTCACCGGCGCTGTCGGCCAAGCCCTGGACCGGCGGGGCGGCGCCGCCGCTTCGCGACCGCCCCACGAACCGGCGCGCCATACCGTGACCGCCCGCCGGTGTGGGCCGATCGCCAGCCGGGCTCAACCAGCCGGGTTCGGCCAACCGGGCTCAACTGGTCAGGTCGCGCGAGGCCCGACTGATCACCGCGATCGCGGTGCGTCGCGGCAGCAACCGTGACATCAGCACCGACGAAACCCGCATGAGCGCACCCGGCACCGTACGTGGCC
>JBLNGJ010000179.1:0-12005 GCA_050264675.1 Micromonosporaceae bacterium | reverse complement strand
TGGTCGGAGCGGCCGGTGGCGACGATGGGCGCGTACCGCCGGGCCTCCCGCGGGTCGACCTCCGGGTCGGGGTTGGCCAGCGCGAAGACGATCGCGGCCGGCGCCATGGTGGCGATGGCGTCGCCGGTGAGCAGGTTGGGCACGCTCACGCCGATGAAGACGTCGGCGCCACGCAGCGCGCCGACGAGGTCGCCGGCGTAGCCGTCGCGGTTGGTGTGCTCGGCGAGCCAGCGCCAGGACGGGTTGAGGTCGGGCAGACCACGATGCAGCGCACCGACCCGGTCACAGGCGATGACGTCGCCGACGCCCTCGCCGAGCAGGAGCTTGATGATGGCCGTCCCGGCCGCCCCGGCCCCGCACACCACCACCCGCACCTGCCCGAGCGCTTTGCCCACCACCCGCAGCGCGTTGGTCAGCGCGGCCAGCACGACGATCGCGGTGCCGTGCTGATCGTCGTGGAAGACCGGGATGTCCAGCGTCTCGCGCAGGCGGGCCTCGATCTCGAAGCAGCGCGGCGCGGCGATGTCCTCGAGGTTGATGCCGCCGAAGCCGGGTGAGATCGCCTGCACCACCCGCACGATCTCGTCGGTGTCCTGGGTGTCGAGCACGACCGGCCAGGCGTCCACCCCGCCGAAGCGCTTGAACAGTGCCGCCTTGCCCTCCATCACCGGCAGCGCGGCCGCCGGGCCGAAGTTGCCCAGCCCGAGCACGGCCGAGCCGTCGGTGACCACGGCCACGCTGTTGCGCTTGATGGTCAGCCGCCAGGCGTCGGAAGGGTTCTCGGCGATCGCCAGGCAGACCCGGGCCACGCCCGGGGTGTATGCGCGAGAGAGCTCATCACGGGTGCGCAGCGCCACCTTGGGCGTCACCTCGATCTTTCCGCCCAGATGGAGCAGGAACGTGCGGTCGCTGACCTTGCGTACCTCGACCCCGTCCAGCTCCTCCAGGGCCGCGGTGACCTGGGCCGCGTGCCCGGCGTCGGCGGTGTCGCAGGTGAGGTCGGCGATGAGGCGGACCTGGTCGGAGTCGACCACGTCGAGGGCGGTGACGATGGCCCCGGCCTCACCGACCGCGGTGGTCAGCCGCCCGATGGCGTACGGATCGGCGGTCACGCTCACCCGGACGGTGATGGAGAAACCGGCGCTGGGCAGGCGGCGCGTGCTCATGCCAGCATTCTGGCCGGCCGGCGCGGCGGCCGGCGTGCCGGGACAACTCAGGTGCGTCGGTACGCGCGGCCGTGGCACGATCAGAGGCGATGTCCAGATATGAGGCCCTCTCCGAGCCGACCACCGGGACCGTCGGCGATCTCGATCTCGAAGACCGCAACGCGCTGCGCCGCGTCGCCGGTCTCTCCACCGAGCTCGCCGATATCTCTGAGGTCGAGTACCGCCAGCTCCGCCTGGAGCGGGTGGTGCTGGTCGGCGTCTGGACCGAGGGCACCCTCACCGACGCCGAGAACTCCCTCGCCGAGCTGGCCGAGCTGGCCAAGACGGCGGGCTCGCAGGTGCTCGAGGCGCTCATCCAGCGGCGGCATCGGCCCGACCCGTCCACCTACATCGGCCGCGGCAAGGTCGACGAGCTGCGCTCGGTGGTCCTCTCGACCGGTGCCGACACCGTGGTCTGCGACGGTGAGCTCTCACCCAGCCAGCTGCGCACGCTGGAAGACCGGATCAAGGTCAAGGTGATCGACCGGACCGCGTTGATCCTCGACATCTTCGCGCAGCACGCCAAGAGCCGGGAGGGCAAGGCCCAGGTCGAGCTGGCCCAGCTGCAGTACCTGGTGCCCCGCCTGCGCGGTTGGGGCGAGGCGATGAGCCGCCAGGCCGGCGGCCGGGTGGGCGGGCAGGGCGCCGGCATCGGGTTGCGCGGTCCGGGTGAGACCAAGCTCGAGACCGACCGGCGCCGCATCCGGACCCGGATCTCGCGGCTCAAGCGCGAGATCGCCGAGATGGGCACGGTACGCGAGACCAAGCGGGCCACCCGGCGCCGGCGGGCGGTGCCGGGTGTGGCGATCGCCGGCTACACCAACGCCGGCAAGTCCTCGCTGCTCAACCGGCTCACCGGCGCCGGCGTGCTGGTGCAGGACGCGCTCTTCGCCACCCTCGACCCGACGACCCGGCGCAGCCACACCGCCGACGGCCGGGTCTACACGCTCTCCGACACGGTCGGCTTCGTCCGGCACCTGCCGCACCAGCTGGTGGAGGCGTTCCGGTCGACGCTGGAGGAGGTTGGCCAGGCCGACCTCGTGGTCCACGTCGTCGACGGGTCTCACGCCGATCCGCAGGAGCAGGTGCGAGCGGTGCGGGAAGTGCTCGCCGAGGTGGGCGCGGAGAAGGTGCTCGAGCTGCTGGTCATCAACAAGATCGACATTGCCGACGAGGAGACCCTGCTCGGTCTCAAGCGGCGCTGGCCGGACGCGGTGCTCGTGTCGGCCCGCACCGGTGCCGGCCTGGACGCGCTGCGGACGGCGATCGAGGCTCGGCTGCCCCGGCCGGCGGTCGAGCTCGACGTGGTCGTGCCCTACCATCGGGGCGACCTCGTTGCCCGGGTGCACGAGCGGGGCGAGGTGTTGAGTTCCGAGCACACCGGCGAGGGCACGGCCCTGCGCGTACGGGTCAACGAGATGCTCGCGGCGGAGCTGGCACCCTACCGGGCCGACGCGGCGTGAGCGACCGCAACAACCCGTTTGAGCAGTGCGTGTGTGATATGTCGCCCTGTGTTAGTTCCCTCATCCGGCTACTCAGTGTGCGCGTGTCTCTGCCACACTGAGGCGATGCGTCGTCACTCCTCCCGGCTCTCTGGCGCGCCCTCGGTGCTGGTCGGCGCGGCTGCGCTGGCCGCCGTGACCGTCGTCGCCCTGGGCCCGGCCGCGCCGGCGCTGGCGGAGGACCCGACTCCCACCCCGAGCGCCTCGAGTGACACCGGCGAACCGACGATTCCCAACCTCGGCCCGCCGACGCCGGGCGAAGAAGTCTGTGCGATCACCAACACGCAGCTCAACGCGATCTCGGGCCTGGCCGCCACGCAGAACGGCTATGTGGCGGTGGAGGACGGTTCGGACAACGCCACAAACCTCAAGATCTACACGCTCGACGCGACCTGCAAGAGCACGGTCAAGACCTACATCGGTGACCCGTTCGACCCGGAGGACATGGCCATCGCCTCCGATGGCGGGGTCTGGGTGGCCGACATCGGCGACAACGACAACGTGCGGGCCAGCGTGGCGATCTGGCAGATCCCGGCCAGCAACAGCACCGCGACGATCTACCGGATGACCTATCCGGACGGCAAGCACGACGCCGAGGCGATGCTGTTCGACAAGGACGACAAGCCGATCATCATCACCAAGGAGGCCGGCAAGGCCGGGCTGTACCGGCCGACCGCCGTGCTCGAAGCGAACACCCGCCCGGGTGTGCCGATGGAGAAGGTCGGCGAGTTCACCCCGCAGCGCACCGGCACGTCCAACCCGCTGCTCGCGGTCGGCAACACGCCGGTCACCGGCGCGGCCAAGTCGCCGGACGGGTCGAAGGTCGTGCTGCGCACGTACTCCGACGCGTACGAGTTCGATGTTCCCGATGGCGACATCGTCAAGGCGATCACCACCGGCACGGCGCGGATCACCCCGCTGCCGGACGAGCCGCAGGGCGAGTCGATCACCTACAGCGCCGACGGCAAGAACTTCGTCACGGTCTCGGAGAAGCCCACCGGCGGGGAGAACCCGAAGCTGCTGCGCTACACGCCCTACGTGCCGCCACCGCCGGACCCGTCCAACAACGGCGGCGGCACGGAGCAACCCAAGGGCAACCAGAGCTGGCTCGACAAGCTCTCCTTCACCCAGCTGACCCGGGTCGTGGCCGCGGTCGGCGTGGTCGGCCTGGTGCTCGCCATCGCCGGCATCGTCGGCATCCGCCGGGCCCGCCGGCGTCGGCGGGAGGAGGAGTACGACGACTACGACGACTACGACGACCCGCCCCGTCGTCGTGGTGGTGGTGGTCGTCGCGACCACGACGAGCACAGCTTCGCCGGGCTACGGGACCCGCGCGGTGGCTACGACCCGTACGGCGGTGGCTACGACCAACCCAACGGCGGCTACGGCGGCGGCTACCCGGCCGGTTATGAACAAGGTGCTGGCGGCTACCACGAGGGCGGCTACCCCGGCGGCGGATACGGGCAAGGGCAGTACGACGGCGCCGGCTACGGCGGTGGGCAGGGCTACGAGGGCTACGGCGGGCAGGGCTATGCCGGTCAGGGTTACGGCGGCCAGGGGTACGAAGGCCAGGGCTACGAGGGTTACGGCGGGCAGCAGTACGGCGGCGGCTACGGCGGGCAGGGCTACGAGGACGACTTCGATCCCATGCGCGACCCGCGCCGACGCTGACGCCTCTGGAGCAGCCGTAAGTCCGTAAGGCTTCGCGCAACCGAGACCCGGCCGCAACCTAGACCCGGCGCAGCACCGCCACGACCTTGCCGAGGATGCTGGCCTCGTCGCCGAGGATCGGCTCGAACGCCGGGTTATGCGGCATCAGCCACACGTGCCCGTCCCGGAACCGGTAGGTCTTCACGGTCGCCTCGCCGTCGAGCATCGCGGCCACGATCTCGCCGTTATTCGCCGTGGGCTGCTGGCGCACCGCCACCCAGTCACCGTCGCAGATCGCTGCGTCGAGCATCGAGTCACCCTTGACCTGCAACAGGAACAGCGTCCCCTCGCCGACGAGCTCGCGGGGGAGCGGAAACATCTCCTCCTCGGTCGACTGGTCGGCGAGGATCGGGCCGCCAGCCGCGATCCGGCCGAGCATCGGCACGTACACCGGGGCCGGCCGCTGCGCCCCCGCCGCTTCCTCGTCGTCGAGCATCAGCTCACTCGGCGGCCGCACATCCACCGCTCGCGGGCGGTTGGGGTCCTTGCGCAGGTAACCCTTCCGCTCGAGCACGCCCATCTGGTAGGCGACGCTGGACGGCGAGACGAGCCCCACCGCCTCACCGATCTCCCGCACGGTGGGTGGATAGCCACGCCGCTCGACGGTCTCCCGGATGAAGTCGAGGATCCGCTGCTGGCGGGGGGTCAGGTCGGGCGTGAAGATATCGGGCAGAGCCGTGACCACGGCCGCGACCGCGGCCAGCTCACCCGCACCACCACGGCGACGAGTACCGGCCCGCTGCGGGGCGCCCTTGCGCCGGTCGTCGGTTGCCACGGGCGTTTCCTCTCTACTGCGGCCGGTTGCGCTCCGTACGCCGGAACTGTATCGCCCGGATGGATCATTTTCAAACAACTGTTCGACCCCGGCGCGTCGCTCCGATCGACCTTCCTGCCGCCGTACGCGCCGCATCGGCCATTCGCGACGCCGGCACTGGCGCGACGCCGTGGCGTCCCGATGCGTTGATCAACCCGCGGCCCGTACACGAAGATCGCGGTCCTCCGCATAGCTGTTTAGCCGAGCTTCACTTCTGTGCGGCGCATCGTGATCTTCACCCCGACCCGCCGTCGATCATGAGCTAGCGGACGCGACACGCCGCGGCCGAGGAACCTATGTTCATGATCGGCGCGACGGGCGTGGTCGGCAAGAGAGGTGGTCGGCGCGACGGGCGTGGTCGGCAAAAGAGGTGGTCGGCGCGACGGGCGTGGCCGGCAAGAGAGGTGGTCGGCGCAAGGGGGAAGTGTCGTACGGCGGTTCGATAATGGCCGGACGCCGAGCGTCGCGGAGGTCCGGTTCGAGGCGGTGACACGCGGACGGGCCAAGCGTTACGAAACACTTGCGGAGGCACCGTGTCGGGGGTAGCGTCCACAACATCTAGTAGTTACACCGGTGTGACTTACCCAGAAGTTGGGGGTCGGTCGCTCTCGGGCCAGACCAGGTGGAACGTCACGAGCCTGACGCGTCCCGCGCCGCGGCGCACACGTCGGGTGGGCTCGTGCGCGCCCGGAGCCCCGGCCCGAGGCAACTCCGACGGTCACGAACTGAGATCGCGTGAGGCGGGAGAGGAGGCCAGCGTGCGGTGTCCATACTGCCGGCATCCTGACTCGCGCGTGGTCGACTCCCGTGAGGCGGAGGACGGTGCGCTGATCCGCCGCCGCCGTTCCTGCCCGGAGTGTGGACGCCGGTTCACCACGGTCGAGGAGGCCGTGCTCGCGGTCGTCAAGCGCAGCGGCGTGACCGAGCCGTTCAGCCGCTTGAAGATCATCGCTGGCGTTCGGAAGGCGTGTCAGGGTCGCCCGGTGGACGAGGACGCGATCGCCCTGCTGGCCCAGCGGGTCGAGGAGAGCATCCGGGCGCGGGGGGCGGCGGAGGTGCCCAGCCACGATGTCGGGCTGGCCATCCTCGGGCCGCTGCGCGACCTCGATGAGGTCGCGTACCTGCGCTTCGCCAGCGTGTACCGCTCGTTCGAGTCCCTGCACGACTTCGAACGCGAGATCGCCGAGTTGCGCGCCGGCAACGGGCGCCCGCCTGAGCGGGCCAGTCAGACGTGACGCGGGGCCGCGTGAGCGGCCGGCGGGGTAAGCACAGAAATCCGTTCCATCTTGAATAGAAGAAGCAGTTCGGCCTGACGACGGTTCGACGTAGGGCCGCAGAGGCGAGGGAGACGGGCATGACGCGGGCGGTGGGCACATCCTCCTCGGGGGCGGGGGAGCCGAAGGGGCGCGGCAAGTGGTCGGCCGGGCTGCGCATCGAGCGCGTGTGGACCACGCCGGGCGTACACCCTTATGACGAGGTGGCCTGGGAGCGCCGCGACGTCGTCATGACCAACTGGCGCGACGGCTCGATCAACTTCGAGCAGCGGGGCGTGGAGTTCCCGGAGTTCTGGAGCATCAACGCGGCCAACATCGTCACCACGAAGTACTTCCGCGGGGCGGTTGGCACCCGCGAGCGGGAGTCGAGCCTGCGTCAACTCATCGACCGGGTGGTGCGCACCTACCGCGGCGCCGGGGAGAAGCACGGGTACTTCGCCGGCCCGGAGGACGCCGAGGTCTTCGAGCACGAACTGACCTGGATGCTGCTGCACCAGGTGTTCAGCTTCAACTCGCCGGTCTGGTTCAACGTCGGCACGTCGTCCAAGCAGCAGGTTTCGGCGTGTTTCATCCTCTCCGTGGACGACTCGATGGAGTCCATTCTCAACTGGTACCGCGAGGAGGGCCTGATCTTCCAGGGGGGTTCGGGGTCGGGCGTGAACCTCTCCCGCATCCGCGCCTCCAAGGAGCTGCTCTCCAGTGGTGGCACCGCGTCCGGCCCGGTGAGCTTCATGCGCGGCGCCGACGCGAGCGCCGGCACCATCAAGTCCGGCGGGGCGACCCGGCGGGCGGCGAAGATGGTCGTGCTCGACGTCGACCACCCCGACGTGGAGGAGTTCATCTGGACCAAGGCCCGCGAGGAAGACAAGATCCGCGCCCTGCGCGACGCCGGCTTCGATATGGACCTCGGCGGCAAGGACATCGTCAGCGTCCAGTACCAGAACGCCAACAACTCGGTGCGCGTCTCCGACGTGTTCATGCGCGCGGTCGAAGAAGGAACGAAGTTCGAGCTGCTCGGCCGGCTCGACGGCCGGACCGTCGACACGGTCGACGCGAAGACTCTGTTCCGGGCCATGGCCGAGGCGGCGTGGGCGTGCGCCGATCCGGGCATCCAGTACGACGGCACCATCAACGACTGGCACACCAACCCGGAGACCGGCCGGATCACCGCGTCCAACCCTTGTTTTACCGGCGACACGATGGTGCACACCGACCGCGGTCTCATCCGCTTCGACGAGCTCATCGACCGGGCGCGGCGGGGCGAGAGCTTCGGCGTCTACACCCACGACGCCACCAATGTGGACAGGCCCGCCGACCGGGTGGAGCTGACCACGCCCGAGGCATTCATGATTACCGGGACGAACGAGATCGTCCGGCTGGAGTTCAGCAACGGCATGGTGCTCCGGTGTACGCCCGGCCACCGGATCTGGACCACCAATCGCGGCTACGTCGAGGCGAAGGACCTCACCGAGACCGACCGGATCCTGCCGCTCACGCTGGCGACCCCGCCCGTAGCCGCGTCGTATGAGTTCGTTCAGCGCGCCGACGCGGCCGTCCGCCCCGGTGACCGGAGCCAGCGGGGGCAGGTCGAGACCATGCTGCCGGAGAAGTGGACGGAGGAGTTCGCCCATCTGCTCGGCTGGCTTGTCGGCGACGGCTCTGTCCGCCGTGGACGATCCGGTGTGCCCGGCAACGCCGACTGCGCCACGTGGGTATACAGCGATGAGGATCGGGGGGCCTTCCTCGAGCGCCACCGGTCGGCGCTCACGCAGATCCTGGGCTTCAGCCCACGCCCCTCCGAACAGCGCAACGGCACCGTTCAGCTGCGAGCCGGTCGCCGGATGGTCGTGGACTTCCTCGCCAGCTTGGGCGTGACGACCGAGCGAGCCGCGCACAAGAGGGCGCCGTTCTCGGTGATGCAGGCGCCGAAGGAGATCCAGGCACAGTTCCTTCGCGGTCTCTACGACGCCGACGGCTGCGCTGCGGCGACGTCCAACGACACCCGTTACGTGGGCCTCGGCTCGGTATCGATCGAGCTGCTGCGCGATGTGCAGCGGATGCTGAGCGCCTTCGGCATCGGCAGCCGAATCTATGCCACGCGCAAGCGTGGTGACATGCACGTCAGCTACACCACCGTCGGCGGTGAGGCTCGGCAGGACACCGGCGGCCAGCTCTACGACCTGCGCATCAGCGGCGAGAACGTCGCCAAGTTCGCGGCCGCGATCGGTTTCGACCACCCGCGCAAGGCGCAGCGGCTCGGGGACTGGCTGGCCGGGCGCCGGTTCTACGGGACCGACCAGTCGGCGCACCTCGTGAGCCGGACCTTCGACGGGATCGAGACCACCTACAACCTGTCGGAGCCGCGCAACCATTCCTACCTCGCCAACGGCGTTGTGGTGCGCAACTGCTCCGAGTACATGTCACTGGACAACTCGTCGTGCAACCTGGCCAGCCTGAACCTGATGAAGTTCCGCACCGAGTCGGGCGGGTTCGAGGTCGAGAAGTTCGTGCGCTCGGTCGAGGTGGTCATCACCGCGATGGACATCTCGATCTGCTTCGCCGACTTCCCGACGCCAGCGATCGGTGAGGTCACCCGGGCCTATCGCCAGCTCGGCATCGGGTACGCGAACCTGGGCGCCCTGCTGATGGCGAGCGGCCTGCCCTACGACTCCGACGCCGGTCGGTCGGTGGCAGCCTCCATTACTGCGCTGATGACCGGGGCGGCGTACCGCCGCTCGGCCGAGCTCGCCGCGGTGGTCGGTCCCTACGACGGGTACGCGCGCAACGCCGAGCCGCACAAGCGGGTCATGCGCAAGCACGCCGCCGCGGCCGATGAGACCAAGCCACACGCCCTCGCCACCCGGATCGCCCGGGAAGCCACCCGCCAGTGGCAGCAGTGCCTCAAGCTCGGTGAGAAGCACGGCTACCGCAACGCCCAGGCGAGCCTGCTCGCTCCCACAGGCTGTCTGACCGGCGACACCCTGGTGACGACCGATCGTGGCCTGGTTCGGCTCGGTGAGATCGCCGACCCGTACGGGGATCGCTGGCAGGACCTCGACGACCTGACCGTGTCGACCGACCAGGGCCCGCGCAGCGCGACGAGGTTCTTCGTCAACGGCGAAGAGCCGACCCGCCGGGTCACCACCGCGACGGGCTACCGCATCCAGGGCACCCTGACGCACCGGATCAAGGTTGTCGATCCGGTGACGGCGGAGTGGGAGTGGAAGCGCCTCGCCGACGTGGCGCCGGGCGATGTCGTGCCGATCCAGATGCCGACCATGGTGGGCAACCCGAGGCAGGTTCTGCTGCCCGTCCTCGACCAGGCGTACTACACCGGCGACCGCCACCTTTACGTGCCCGACGCGGTGGATCGCGAACTGGCCGAGCTGGTCGGCTACTTCATGGGCGATGGCAGCCTGCACGCCAAGGGCATCCGGCTGTGCGTGGCCGATCAGGACCAGGACGTGGTCGACCGGCTCTGCGTGCTCAGCAAGCAGCTGTTCGGCCTGGAACCGGTCATCACCCAACAACAGGGCTATCGCGAGGTCACCCTGCAGTCGATCCGCCTGGCCCGGTGGTGGCAGGCGGCCGGGTTCGCCAAGACCCTGCCGCGGGCCGACCACGTCGGCAAGGGCTGGCTGCCCCGGATCCCATCGGCGATCCTCGAGACCAACGACGTCGAGGTCTACACCTCGTTCCTGTGTGGCCTGTTCGAGGCTGACGGAACGGTGCTGGCCGGCGTACCGAGCCTGTCGACCTCGTCGGAGGCATTCGCCAACGAGGTGCGCACGCTGCTGCTCGCGGTTGGCGTCGCCACGACGACTCGCGAGACGGTCAGTGGCTTCGGCGGACCGATCTGGCAAGTGCGCGTTCGCAACTCCGAGCACGCGATGGCCTTCGAGGAGATCGTGGGCCTCATCGGTGAGCGCAAGACTGAGCTCATCGTGCTCGAGCCCAGGCAGACCGGTAAGGGCGACCGCATCATCCTGCCGGCCGGGCTCTGGCGGGAGCTGGTACCGGTGGGCCACGAGCTGCGCAACGCGGTGCAACAGTCTCTCTCCGAGCACGCCGGAGTGCCCCGCAGCGTGGCCATGCGGGTCCACACCGAGACCGGCGACGCGCGGCTGGGCCATGCCCTGGGCTACTTGTTCGAGACGGTCGCTGTGAACGAGGACGGCGGCACGCAGCCCACCTTCGACCTCTCCGTGCCCTCCAACGTCACCTATGTCGCGGCTGGCTTCGTCAGCCACAACACCATCGGCTTGATGATGGACTGCGACACCACGGGCGTCGAGCCGGACCTGGCGCTGGTCAAGTTCAAGAAGCTCGTCGGCGGTGGCTCGATGCAGATCGTCAACCGCACCGTGCCGCAGGCCCTGCGCCACCTGGGTTATCAGGAGGAGCAGGTCGAGGCGATCGTCGAGTTCATCGCCGAGCACGGCCACGTGGTCGATGCACCTGGGCTGCGTAGCGAGCACTACGCCGTCTTCGACTGCGCGATGGGCGAGCGGTCGATCGCACCGATGGGCCACGTCCGCATGATGGCCGCGACCCAGCCGCACCTGTCCGGGGCGATCAGCAAGACCGTCAACCTGCCCGAGTCGGCCACCGTCGAAGACATCGAGAAGATCTACTACGAAGGCTGGAAGCTCGGTCTGAAGGCGCTGGCCATCTACCGGGACAACTGCAAGGTCGGCCAGCCGCTCTCCAACGCCAAGTCGAAGAAGGAGGTGGCCGAGCGCCCCGAGCCGGAGAAGGTCATCGAGTACCGGCCGATGCGCAAGCGGTTGCCGAAGAAGCGCCCGTCGCAGACGGTCTCGTTCACGGTCAGCGGGGCCAAGGGCTACCTCACCGCCTCGTCCTACCCCGACGACGGCCTGGGCGAGGTCTTCCTGAAGATGTCCAAGCAGGGCTCCACGCTCGCCGGTGTGATGGACGCGTTCTCGGTGGCCATCTCTATCGGCCTGCAGTACGGCGTGCCGCTGGAGACCTACATCGGCAAGTTCACCAACATGCGGTTCGAGCCGGCCGGCATGACCGACGACCCCGACATCCGGATGGCCGCCTCGGTGATGGACTACATCTTCCGGCGGCTGGCGCTGGACTACCTGCCCTACGACCGGCGGGCCGAGCTCGGCATCTTCACCGCGGCCGAACGCGCCGCCCAGGCCCGGGCCGAGGCGGCGGGCGAGGCGAGCGGTGACCTGGGGCATGCCGGTGAGGTCGACCTGGCCGCGATGGCGGCGTCGGCGCCGATCGAGACGAAGAAGCCCGCGCTCGCCGAACCGTTGGCGGCCGCCTCGCCTGACACGGAGCTGACCGCGCCTCGGCCGGTGACGCAGGTGGGCTCCTCGACCGAGCTGCTGGAGAAGGTTCAGGGTACGGTCGCCGACGCACCGCTGTGCTTCACCTGCGGCACCAAGATGCGCCCGGCGGGTAGCTGCTACGTCTGCGAAGGCTGCGGCTCCACCTCCGGCTGCAGCTGATCCTCGCAACAGGG
>JBLNGJ010000178.1:0-11920 GCA_050264675.1 Micromonosporaceae bacterium | reverse complement strand
GCAAGCAGTACGCCGAGACCGAGGAGGAGGCCGACGGCTGGTACGAGGACCCGGCCAACAACCGCCGTCCGCCCGAGCTGCTGCCGCGGGACGAGGTGGCCCGGGCCATCAACTCCGAGGTGAAGGCCGGACGCGGCACGCCGGCCGGTGGCGTGCTGCTCGACGTCTCCACCCGGATGCCGGCCGAGACCATCCGCAAGCGCCTGCCCTCGATGTACCACCAGTTCAAAGAACTGGCCGATGTGGACATCACCAAGCAGGCGATGGAGGTCGGCCCCACCTGCCACTACGTCATGGGTGGGGTCGAGGTGGACGCGGACAGCGCGGCCACGCCCACGGTCACCGGGCTCTTCGCCGCCGGCGAGGTCTCCGGCGGCATGCACGGCTCCAACCGGCTCGGCGGCAACTCACTCTCCGATCTGCTCGTCTTCGGCAAGCGCGCGGGCGAGTACGCGGCGGCCTACGTCGAGGAGCTCGGCGGCGACCGGCCAAAGGTGGCTCGCTCCGATGTGGATGGAGCCATCCGGGTGGCCCTGGCGCCGCTGGACCGCCGGGACGGCGAGAACCCGTACGACCTCTGGCACGACCTGCAACAGGTGATGCAGGACCTGGTCGGCATCATCCGGCGCAAGGAGGAGTTGGAAGAGTCGCTCAAGCGCCTGGCCGACCTCAAGGGACGCGCCGCCACGGTGAGTGTGGGCGGCGGGCGGCGCTACAACCCCGGTTGGCACCTCGCCCTGGACTTGCGCAACATGCTCGTCGTCTCGGAGTGCACCGCCCGCGCCGCGCTCGAGCGTGACGAGTCCCGGGGCGGGCACACCCGGGAGGATTTCCCGGCGATGGATCCGATCTGGCGGCAGGTCAACCTGGTCTGCTCGCTGCGCGAGGGCGAGGTCAGGCTGACCCGCCAGCCGATCCCCGCGATGCGGCCCGAACTCCTGGCGCTCTTCGACCGCGCCGAGATGGCCAAGTACCTCACCGAGGAGGAGCTGGCCGAGTACGACGCGGCCGTGGCAGCTGGCATGGCCGGGGCGACAGCAGGAAAGGACGGCGCGTGATGGGCGGCAAGCGTCATTTCCGGGTGTGGCGCGGCGACGGTGGCGGCGGATCGCTGGAGGACTTCCAGGTCGAGGTGAACGAGGGCGAGGTCGTCCTCGACGTGCTGCACCGGCTGCAGGCCACCCAGACCCCCGACCTCGCGGTGCGGTGGAACTGCAAGGCCGGCAAGTGCGGCTCCTGCTCCATGGAGATCAACGGCAGTCCCCGGCTGAGCTGCATGACCCGCATGTCCACCCTCGCCGACGTCGAGACGGTCACGGTGACGCCGCTGCGCACCTTCCCGATCATCCGGGATCTGGTCACCGACGTCTCCTACAACTACACCAAGGCCCGGGAGATCCCGGCCTTCACGCCGCCGGCGGACGTGAAGCCAGGCGACTACCGGATGCAGCAGGTCGACGTCGAGCGCTCGCAGGAGTTCCGCAAGTGCATCGAGTGCTACCTGTGCCAGAACACCTGCCACGTGGTCCGCGACCACGAGGAGAACAAGCCCGCCTTCGCCGGTCCGCGGCTGTTCATCCGGGCGGCCGAGCTCGACATGCACCCACTCGACGCCCGCGCCGACCGCAAGGACTTCGCCCGCGAGCAGCAGGGCCTGGGCCTGTGCAACATCACCAAGTGCTGCACCGAGGTCTGCCCGGAGCACATCCGGATCACCGACAACGCGATCATTCCGATGAAGGAGCGCGCGGTCGACAACCGCTACGACCCGCTGGTCTGGCTCGGCCGCAAGATCCTCCGCCGGGGGCAGGCGCACCGGCCGGCCACCGCCGAGCCGCACGTGCCGCGCCACTCCCACACCGGCGCCCGGCACGCGGCCGGCGAGGCGCAGTGGCACAGCTCGAACCCTGAGGGCCAGGAACCCGAGCTGGGACCCGACGGTCGGCTACCGCTGACCGAGCTCACCTTCGACCGGGCCGGCGCGGCATCGCCCTTCGGCGACAACGTCGAGTTCCCGCTGCCGCCGGAGTCCCTGCCGTACCGTCCCCCGGCCGAGTAGCCACTCCGGTTGGTGGGCCCGCCTCAGCGCACCAACCGGGGATCCGGCGGACGGAGCACCTCGGCGAGCTCGGCCACGATCGGGGCATCCGCCGGCAGCCAGTTCACGCTGTGCAGCTCCTGCGCACCGAGCCACCGCAGCGACCGGTGCTCGAGCGGCTGCGGGTCGCCGCTGACGAGCCGGGCCAGCCACACCTTGAGCAGGGCCCGTCCGTGCGCCAGCGGGACGTCACCGCCGATGCGCTCGCCGACCTCCACGAGCACGCCGAGCTCCTCCTCGCACTCGCGTACCAGGGCAGCCACGTCGCTCTCGCCGGCTTCGACCTTGCCACCGGGAAACTCCCAACGCCCGGCGGCTTCCGGCGGCTCGGCGCGCTCGCAGGCCAGCACTCGCCCGTCGTCGATGATGGCCGCCCCAACGATCACGAGCGGAGTCGTCCGTTCGGTGTGCACGGCGGTCAAGCGTGCCAGATCGGTTGCCGATGCGGATGACCGGCGTGCCCCGTTGAGCAGGAGGAGAGGCGGAGATGTAGACATGGACGTCCGGCCGGAAGACGGTAACACTAGGGTCACGACTATAACGGCCCGATAACTACGCTGGTTTCGCTCGCAAGCTTCGCGAAACTCCACGGTCACAAGCCGTGCGAGCCACCCGGAGGTCTACCGAATGCTTCCCCTTGGCCAGGACACTCTGCGCGACGCGTTGAGCCAGCTCAACGGGTGGAGCGGAGATGCCAGGGAGATCCGCCGGACGATGCGTCTGGACGAGACCGAGCACGCGGCGCTTACGGAACGTATTCAGGTCGTGGCCGACGCGTTAGAGCTACGCCCCGACGTCCGCCGCCTGAACGGGATCACCCAGATCCGCCTGCGCTGCCCCAACGGCAGCACGATCACGGCGGCCGAAGTGGCCCTCGCCGCCCGTATCGAGGCGGCGTACCAGGCGATCACCACGACCCAGTAGCCGCACTCGATCCCCGGCTCGACTTGCCGACGGCACGATGCCTGTCGCATGATCCTGCGGTCACTGTCACGACGGGGGGAGTCGAGTCTTGGTACGGGCCAAGGTCATGGTGCGGTCGCTCCTCACCCCGCTCGTCCTGGTGAGTCTGGCCGCCGGCATGGCCGGGTGCGAAGCGGCGGCCCAGGCCCACCTGCGCACACTGCCCCGCCCCCCGGCCCACTCGGCGACCATCGACATCGGGCCGGCACTGCCGACACCAACGCCGACCCCGACGCCCAAGCCGACACCGAAACCCGCCCGGACCACCCCCCGGCCCAGGCCGAGCACCACGACCGCGAACCCGGGCATCGGCGTGTGGCTGCTCGCACCGGGCGGCAGCGCGGTCTTCGGCTCCGGCAGCAAGGAGTTCATCAGCTACCGGGTCGAGGTCGAGCAGGCCACCGGGCTCAACGCCGCCAGCGTGGCCACGATGGTCGACGCCACGCTCGGCCACCCCGACCGGGGCTGGACGGTCGGCGGCTGGCGGTTCCAGCGCACCGACCTGCCCGCGAGCCAGGTCGGCATGGTCGTCCGGGTGGCCACGCCGGCCACGGTCGACAAGATCTGCGGCGCGGCGGGCGTGAACACCGGCGGCGTGGTCTCCTGCCGGGCCGGCAAGCTCGTGATGATCAACTTGACCCGGTGGACGGTGGGCATCCCGGCCTACGCCGACGTCAACGACTACCGGCACCTCGTCATCAACCACGAGGTGGGCCACCGCCTCGGCTTCGGCCACACCACCTGCCAGACGACCGGACTGCCCGAGGCACCGGTGATGATGACCCAGTACTACGGCCTCAACGGCTGTACGCCCAACGTGTGGCCCTACCGCGCCGACGGCACCTTCGTCCACTGACGCCCGCCCGAACGCCCCGCCGGAAACACCACCCCGCCCGACCCCCCACGACCACCACACCGCCCGACCCCCAGGACCACCACACCGCCCGAACGCCCAGGAACACCACACCGCCCGACCCCCCAGGAACACCACACCGCCCGACCCCCAGGACCACCACACCGCCCGACCCCCCAGGACCACCACACCGCCTTAGTCCATGATCACGACTGCGGGCATGCCACGGGCAGTGCCAACCGCACCTGGCTTGTCGGCGCCACGGCCATGATCGCGAACTGTGGTTCAGGAAATGCAGTGCAACGCCCTCTGACTGCGCCTTTTCGGCCAGGAATCACGATCTTCGACAAGAGCTCGGCGGGACGGGGATCCTCACCGGTCACCCTCCGCCATCACGCATACCGTTAGGTGGATGGCCGGGCCTGTGGACGACGCGGGCCGGATGACGGTGCGGGTTGCCATCCTGCGTCACCATGACTGCCGATTCAGCAACTGCCGATGCAGCGCTCGAACGGATTTCCCGCCGCCAGGCCGGCCTGTTCACCCGACGCCAGGCGATCGGCTGCGGCTTCTCCGCGTACCAGATCCGCCGCCGACTCGCGGCCGGATCGTGGCGGGTCCTCATCGCCCCGGTCCTCGCCTTCGCCGACCTGCGCATCACGCCACAGCTGCGTGATCGGGCGGCCCACCTGGCCGTACCGGGCTCGGTGCTCGGTGCTGCATCGGCTGCCCGCTGGTGGGGCATGACCGTGCCGGACGCCGGCACCTATCTTGTCGTGGGAAGCCGCCAGCGCCGCCCCGCCCTCGCCGGCGTACGGCTCTTGTACGACCCACTGCGTCGATGTGACGTCCAGCTCTTCGACGGCGTGCTGATTACGTCCAGGGCCCGGACCGTCTTCGACTGCCTGTGGCTGCTCCGCAACGACGCCGCGGTGGCGCTGCTGGACCGGGCGCTACAGCGTGGGTGGATCACGCCGAGTGAGCTGGCCGGCAGGGTACGGGCGCACGCCGGCCGTCGCGGCGCGCCACGTCTGGCCCGCCTGGTCAGAATCGCCGGGGCCGGCGCGCACTCCGTAGCCGAGCGGATCGCGGTCGGACTGCTGCGCCGGGCCAGCATCGTGGGCTGGGTCACGAACCACCCCGTCCACGACCGGCACGGGCTGATCGGCATCGGGGACGTGGTGTTTGCCGAGGCTCAGCTGGTAATCGAGCTCGACGGCTGGGCCCACCACGTCACGCCCGACCGGTTTCAGGTCGACCGTACCCGCCAGAACCGGTTGGTCGCGGCCGGTTGGACCGTGCTGCGCTTCACCTGGAAGGACCTGACCGAACGCCCAGAACAGGTGATCGCCACGATCCGCACGGTCCTGGCCGGCTCCTACGATTGAGGCGGAGCGATCGAGGCGTCAGGTGGGGATCGAGTCGTACCGGGCGGAGATGGCTGCGCGTACCGCCGGATCGGTGATCGCGCCCGGTGGCAACGCGGCGAGCTCGAAGAACATCTCCTCGAGCCCCCCGGGAACCATCAGCGTCAGCAGCCGCCCACCGCCTTCCTCCGCGTGGATCATGTGCCGGGTGCCGCGCGGGATCAGGAGGTACGACCCGACGCCCGCGGAGACCGTGTCCTCGCCCACCGTGAACGTGAAGTCCCCGGCGAGCACGTAGAAGGACTCCTCCATCGCCTGGTGGATATGCGGCACGGTCCAGACACCTTCGCCACCGGTGAACTCGGTGAGGCTGAACGCACCGTTGGTGGCGGCCGGCCCGGCCGCGAGGACGCGCATCTTCACCGCCCCCATGTCGGCGACCCGGCCGTCACCCGGTTGCACCAGCATCGTCTCCACCTGCCATTTCGTGTCCTTCTCCGCTCGACCAGCGGAACCCTACGACCACGCTCACCCACATTCGGCCCGCCGTGATGCTCAAAAAATGAAGTTCATCGGACGGCCGTGGGTGCGACGCTGAACCATGCGAGCGTATGGCCAGTTCTGCCCGGTGGCCCGCACCGCGGAGCTCTTCGCCGAACGGTGGACGCCGATCATCGTGCGCAACCTGCTCAACGGGTGCCATACGTTCAGCGAGATCAGGCAGGGTGCACCCGGCATCCCGACGGCGCTGCTCGCGC
Source organism: Micromonosporaceae bacterium (assembly GCA_050264675.1). GTDB lineage: Bacteria > Actinomycetota > Actinomycetes > Mycobacteriales > Micromonosporaceae > JBLNGJ01. The sequence continues at coordinate 5,881 of JBLNGJ010000178.1, read as the reverse complement.
AACGACTGGAGACGCTGGAGCGGGCCGGGATACTCACCCGCCAACCGGCACCCTCTGGGCGCGGGGCGTCCTACCACCTGACCGAGAAGGGCCGGGGCCTCAAGGCCGTCTGCGACGCGATGGGCCAGTGGGGTGCGACGTGGCTGGAGATCGAGCCCCATCACATGGATCCGGCGTACGTGTTGTGGTCGACCACGAAGCTGGTCGACGTCGAGAAACTGCCGGAGCGCACGGTGGTGGTTCGGTTCGACATGCGCGACCGGCCCCACGAGCGGTACTGGATGGTGCTACGCAAACCTCAGCCGGAGCTGTGCACGAAGGCCACCGGCTACACCGAGGACATCGTCGCCCGTACCGACTCGGCCTGCCTCATCGACATCCACCTCAAGCGGACCACCTACCGGGCAGCGTTACGCGATGAGCGGCTCGTTCTCGACGGTGCGCCACAGCTGACGCGGGCGTTCTTCTCGTGGATCCGGCCCAGCCCCTACGCCGACGTGGTTGCCCGGTCCGGCTGAGGTCACCACGTCGATTCGTCGCGGATCTTGAAGGCGATCGCAGCCCACGCAGCCACCGGCCGAGCCGCCTCGTCTCCGCGATCAATCGCGATCTCCGCCCGGCTGGGCGGCGAGCGGACGGGGCGGTCAGACGTTGAACCGGAACTCGACCACGTCGCCTTCGGACATCACGTAGTCCTTGCCTTCGAGGCGCACCTTGCCGGCGGCCTTCGCGGCCGGCACCGAGCCGGCTGCGATCAGGTCGTCGTACGCGACGATCTCGGCCTTGATGAAGCCGCGCTGGAAGTCGGAGTGGATGACGCCGGCCGCCTCAGGCGCGGTGGCACCGATCGGAATGGTCCAGGCCCGGGTCTCCTTGGGGCCGGCGGTGAGGAACGTCTGCAGCCCGAGCGTGCGGAAGCCGACCCGGATGAGCTGGTGCAGGCCGGGCTCGGGCTGGCCGATCGAGGCGAGTAGCTCCCGCGCGTCCTCGTCGGGCAGTTCGATCAGTTCGGCCTCGATCTTCGCGTCCATGAAGATGGCGTCCGCCGGAGCCACGATGGCGCGCAGTTCGTCGAGCTTGTCGGCGTCGGCGAGCTGCGCCTCGTCGACGTTGAAGACGTACAGGAACGGCTTGGCGGTGAGCAGGTGCAGGTCGCGCAGCTCGGCCGGGTCGATGCCGGCTTTCGCGGCGCCGGCGTGGAGCGTCGTGCCACTGTTAAGCAGCTCCTGGGCCGCGGTGGCGGCAGCCACGGCGCCGCCACGCTCCCGGTGAGCCTTGGCCTCCTTCTCCAGCCGCGGCAGCGCCTTTTCGATGGTCTGCAGGTCGGCCAGGATCAGCTCCGTCTCGATCGTCTCGATGTCGGCCGCGGGCGAGATCCGGTCATCGACGTGCATCACGTTCGGGTCGGAGAAGACGCGCACCACCTGGCAGATCGCGCTCGCTTCGCGGATGGTGGCGAGGAACGCATTGCCCCGGCCGTGCCCCTTCGAGGCGCCCGGAGCCAGGCCGGCGATGTCCACGAAAGAGACCTGGGCCTCGATGATCTTCTGCGAGTTGTAGATCTCGGCCAGGCGTTGCAGCCGCGGGTCGGGCAGGCCGACGACGCCGATGTTCGCCTCGATGGTGGCGAAGGGGTAACTGGCGGCGAGGGCGTCGTTCTTCGTCAACGCGTTGAACAGCGTGCTCTTGCCGACGTTGGGCAGACCGACGATGCCGATGGTGAGTTGACCCACCCGACGAGTCTACGGGCCGGCGCGCGGCCCGCCCGCGTGCGGCCCAACCGATCAACCGGCCCAGAGCGCTTAGTCCGAAAACCGCCAGCCGGAGCCTCGGCCAACCGGCAGTATCGATGGCGTGAAGCTCGACTTCGAGGCGTGCTACCGCGCCGTCGCCGGCCGCGACGCGCGGTTCGACGGGTGGTTCGTGACCGCCGTGACGTCGACCCACATCTACTGCCGGCCGTCCTGTCCGGCCATCACGCCGAAGCCGGCCAACGTGCGCTTCCTGCCCTCGGCCGCCGCGGCGCAGCGGGAGGGCTTCCGCGCCTGCCTGCGATGCCGCCCCGACGCGGCGCCCGGGTCGCCGCAGTGGGACGTGCGGGCCGACGTGGTGGGCCGGGCGATGCGGCTCATCGCCGACGGCGTCGTCGACCGGGACGGCGTGCCCGGCCTGGCCAACCGGCTCGGTTACACCGAGCGGCACCTGCACCGGATGCTGCAGGCCGAGCTCGGCGCCGGCCCGCTCGCGCTGGCCCGGGCGCAGCGGGCGCAGACCGCACGCGTCCTCATCGAGACGACGTCGCTCGGGCTGGCCGAGATCGCGTTCGCGGCCGGGTTCGGCAGCGTCCGGCAGTTCAACGACACGATCCGCGAGATCTACGGCCGCACCCCGTCGGCGCTGCGCTCGACCCGCGCCGGGAACACGCCTCCGGCCACGGCCCCAACCACGGCCATGGCCGCAACCACGACTCCAGCCACGGGTGACGCCGCCGAGCTGGGCACGATCACGCTCCGGTTGCCCTATCGCGAGCCGCTGCATGCGGCCGCGTTGATGGAGTACCTCGCCGGGCGGGCCATCACCGGCGTGGAGGAAGTCGTTGACGGAGAGTACCGGCGCGTGCTGCGGCTGCCGCACGGCGGCGCCACCGTCGCGCTGCGGGTCATGCCCGGGTACGTGCACACCACGCTTCGCCTGCGCGACGTGCGCGACCTGGCCCCGGCGGTGGCCCGCTGCCGCCGCCTGTTCGACCTGGACGCCGACCCGGTGGCGGTCGACGCGGCGCTCGCCGCCGATCCGGCCCTGGCCCCGCACGTGGCGAAGGAGGCCGGTGTCCGCGTGCCACGCGCGGTCGACGGCTTCGAGATCGCGGTACGCGCCATCGTCGGCCAGCAGATCTCGGTGGCCGGCGCGCGTACCGTGCTGGGCCGCCTCAGCCGGGGGCTCGAGGGCTTCCCCATCCCGGCCGAGGTGGCCGCGGCCCCCGACGAGGCCTTCGCCATGCCGGCCAGCCGCCGGGCGACGCTGCGCGCGCTGGCCGAGGCGGTGCTCGCCGGAGCGGTGGGACTTGACCCCGGCGCCGACCGGGCCGAGACCGAAGCCGCGCTGCGCGCGATCCCGGGAATCGGCCCATGGACCGCCCAGTACGTCGCGTTGCGGGCTCTCGGCGACCCCGACGTGTTCATGCCGACCGACCTCGGCGTACGCCGCGGCGCGGCCGCGCTCGACCTGCCCGATGACCCCAGGGCGCTCGCCGCACACGCGCAACGGCACTGGGCGCCCTGGCGCTCGTACGCCACGATCCGCCTGTGGAGGCAGAAATGACCAGCAGTATTTCCACTGTAGACACCCCAGTCGGGCCGTTCATGGTCATCGTCGACGGCGAGGGCAGCGTGCTCGCTTCTGGCTGGACCACCGACGCCGCCGCCCTGCTCGCCCTCGTTCACCCGGACCTGCGTGGCGAGCCGCGCCGGCGGGGGGATGCCGGCACCGCCACCCGGGCCGTGCGGGCGTACCTCGACGGCGACCTGACCGCGCCGGATGGGGTGCCGGTGCGCCAACACGCCGGCGGTGCCTTCCTGCCGGCGGCGTGGGCCGCGCTGCGCAAGGTGGCGCCGGGCGAGCCGGTCAGCTACACGGAGTTCGCCGCGCTGGCCGGGCGGCCGGCGGCCGTTCGCGCGGCCGCCCAGGCGTGCGCGCGCAACGCCGCTGCCCTGTTCGTGCCGTGCCACCGGGTGATCCGTGGCGATGGTTCGATGGGCGGCTTCCGCTGGGGCCTGGACACCAAACTCTGGCTGCTGGCGTACGAGTCGGCGCGCTGACCTCAAAACCCGGGCGCGAATCTGAACGCTGCCGCGTTACCGTCGGAGCGTGCCGGCCTCCCCCCGACTCCAGTCGTTGCAGAACCTCTGGCGGATCCGGGATTACATTAGGCCGTATTTATCCCAATACGTCTGGCTAATCCTCACCGGCTGCGCCGCGACGGGCGTGAGCATCCTCATCCCATTCGTGGTTCGGGTGGTCGTGGACGGACCGGTCGCCCGAGGGCAGACCGAGGGTCTCCTGCTTCTCGGCCTGTTGGCGTTGGCCCTGGGCCTGGTCGAGGCGCTGCTGAACTTCTACCGCCGGTGGGTGCAGTCGAACACCGCGCTGGGCATGGAGACGACGATCCGCAACGACCTCTACGCCCACCTGCAGCGCCTGCCGGTGTCGTTCCACGACGGCTGGCAGACCGGACAGCTGCTGTCGCGGGCGACGACCGACCTCGCGGTGATCCGGCGGTTCCTCTCCTTCGGACTGATCTTCTTAGTCATCAACCTGGCCACATTCATCACCGTGATCGCCTTGCTGATGCACCTGTACTGGCCGCTGGGCCTGCTGGTCGGGGTCAGCGCGGTGCCGCTGTTCTGGTTCAGCCAGCAGTTCACCAGCCGCTACAACGTCGCCGCCCGGGCCATGCAGGACCAGCAGGGCGACCTGGCCACGCTGGTGGAGGAGACCGCCGGCGGCATCCGCGTGATCAAAGCCTTCGGCCGGCGAGCGCACATGGCCAGCCAGTTCGACTGGCACGCCCGACGGGTGCACGACACCGCGGTCGGCAAGGCCACCATGGTCGCGCGGACCTGGGCCCGGTTCGACGCGGTGCCGACCACCACGCTCGGCATCGTGCTCGTCGCCGGCGCCGCCGCCGTCGCCGCCGGGCACATGAGCGTGGGCGAACTCGTCGCGTTCGTCTCGTTGCAGCTCATGCTGATCTGGCCGATCGACGCCCTGGGCTACATCATCGCCAACGCCCAGGAGGCGATGACCGCGGCCGACCGGGTCTACGAGGTCTTCGACACCCAGCCATCCATTGTGGATAGACCGCACGCGGTGCGGCTGACCCGTTCGGCCGTGCGCGGCGAGCTGCGCTTCGAGGGCGTACGGTTCAGCTACCCGGGCGCCACCGCGCCGGTGCTGCGCGGCGTGGACCTCGCGGTGCACCCGGGCGAGACACTCGCCATCGCCGGCACCACCGGCTGCGGCAAGACCACGCTGGCCTCGCTCGTGCCCCGGCTGACCGACGTGACCGCCGGCCGGATCACCCTGGACGGGCGCGACATTCGCGACATCACGCTTGAGTCGCTGCGCGGCCAGGTCGGCATGGCCTTCGAGGAGGCCGGGCTGTTCTCGATGAGTGTGCGGGAGAACCTCGCCCTGGGCCGCCCGGACGCGACCGACGAGGAGATCGCCGAGGCGCTCGCGGTCGCCCAGGCCGAGTTCGTGTACGAGCTGCCGTGGGGCCTGGCGACCCGGGTCGGCGAACAGGGCCTGTCCCTCTCCGGCGGCCAGCGGCAGCGGCTGGCGCTGGCCCGGGCGGTGCTCGGCAAGCCGCGCGTGCTCGTGCTCGACGACCCGCTCTCGGCCCTCGACGTGCACACCGAGGCGCTGGTCGAAGAGGCCCTGGCCCGGGTGCTGCACGGCACCACCGCCCTGCTCGTGGTGCACCGCCCGAGCACGGTCGCCCTGGCCGACCGGGTCGCCCTGCTCGAGGACGGGGTGATCACCGCCGTGGGCACCCACTCACACCTGCTCGCCACGGTGCCCGCGTACCGGTCGGTGCTCTCGGCCGCGGCCGACGAGGAGGTGTCGGCCTAGATGACGACCGACGACGCGATCTCCTCAGCGGAGGAGACGATATGACAGTTGACGTCGACCAGTGGCGAGGCGTCGCGTCCGAGGAGGGCGCCGAGCGCACCGCGGCCGAGGCTCCGGACGAGAAGGCGACCATCCGCCTGCGCGCCGCCAGCCGGGCCCTGCTCGCCTCGCTGCTGCGGCCACACAAGCGGCTGCTCGCCGTGATGATCGTGCTGTTGCTGGTGCAGAACGCGGCCGGCATGGCCGG
>JBLNGJ010000177.1:0-6850 GCA_050264675.1 Micromonosporaceae bacterium | reverse complement strand
GCCCGTCCAGGTAGATCTCGGTCGGCAAGGTCAGCACGTCGACGCCGCCAGCGGCGCGGCGTCCGGTGAGGGTCAGGAAGGCCGACTCGCCAGCGGTGAGCGCCGGCTGCTCCGGCGAGGTCAGCGTGGCGCCCTCGGCCTGCCAACCATCGGCCGCGCGGGCGGTCGTACCCTCGGGCAGTTGCACCGCGAGCCGCCATCCGGCGGCGGGCGGCACGCCGCCGGGGTCGGCGGTGATGGCGGCGACAAAGCGCCCACTGTCATCGGAGCGCACCTGGTAGGTCACCGCGCAGCTGGCCGGGTCGGCCGGCGCTGCGTCGTAGGTGGCCATCGGGCCACCGACCAGGCCCCAGCCGGTCGCCGACCAGGCCAGCAGCACCAACAGCAACAGCCCGACCACGACCGCGGCCAGGCGCAGACCCCGGGCGACCGGCAGCGGCCGGGTCACGCTGACATCGACGGGCGCCAGCGTCGGCACGGCAGGCACCGCAAGTGACGCGAGCTCGACACCGGGCGGCACCGCCGCGCGCAGCTGCGCGGCCAGCCGCTCGGCGATGGGCCGCCGGGCGGGATCGGCGTCGAGGCAGCTGAGGCAGGCATCGACCACCGAGGGCGGGACGTCGCTGGGCAGGGCCGCGATCAGACGTTGCCTGGTGTGCGGCCGACCGGCGGTGACCGGCTGATCGGGCAGCCGGCCGGACAGGGCCCGGAACAGCACCACACCGAGGGAGTAGATGTCGGCGGCCGGCGCGACCGTGTCGGCGGTCAGGCGCTCCGGCGCGGTGTAGGCGGGCGTGCCCCGCACGTGGCCGTCCGGGTCCGTCTCCCGGCCACCGTTGCTCGTGCTGATACCGAAGTCGATCAGCTTCACCCCGGCCGCGGTGAGCATGATGTTGGACGGCTTCACGTCCCGGTGCACCAGCCCGCGCGCGTGCGCGGCGGCCAGCGCCGAGGCCACCTGCGCGCAGCCGGCCACCGCGGCCGGCCAGGCCAGCTCGTACTCGGCGAGCAGCGCGGCGAGCGTACGACCCTCGGCCAACTCGATCACCAGGTACGGACGACCTTCGCTCTCGCCCACGTCGTAGACGCTGGCGATGTGCGGGTGGCTGAGCCGGGCCAGCGTCTGCGCCTCTTCCCGGTGCCGGCCGGAGTCCTCCCCATCAAGGATCTTGATGGCCACCGGACGACCGAGCCGCTCGTCCTGGCCCCGCCACACGGACGCGGTGCCACCCCGGGCGAGCATCTCGGTCAGCCGATAGCGCCCGTCCAGGAGGTCGTGTCGGGAAAGGTCGTCAGTGGTGCCGTTGTTCATGTGAGGCCTGCTACCCACCCGGACCGCGGCCGACCCGCGATAGCCGTTGGGAGTTTGAGCTTACTGGTACCGGGTAGGCGCCTGACGTCTGGCGGGGTACGGCCAGGTGCGCCCGGGGTGGAGGCGCCGACCGTACCCCGTGGTTGCGTTGTGGAGGTCTGGAGGGATCACGTGTCGCGGGCAGATACGACGGTGCTGTTACGGCCGACCGACGCGCCCGGTCGTGATCCCTGGGACGACCTGCTCCGCCTGGCCCGCCTGGTGGAAGCCACCACCACCAGGTCGCTCGCCCGCCGGTGGATGCACTGGCTCGCACCGCTGGTGCTGGCCGGGCTGATCGGCGCGGTGGCGCTGGGCGGGCCGGGCCTGTGGACCGACGAGCTCGCCACCTGGGGCATGGCAACAACACCATGGCATGAATTCTGGCCGGTTTTGCGGTACGTGGATGGTGTTTTGGCGCCTTACTACGTGCTCATGCACGCGTGGGTGAGCGTCTTCGGCGACTCCGACATCGCGTTACGCGCACCGTCGTTGCTCGCCATGGCCGCCTCGGCCGGACTGATCGGTGTCATCGGCGCCCGGCTGGGCGGACGTCGAACCGGGCTGCTCGCCGGCGTCGTCTTCGCGCTACTGCCCTCCACCAGCCGGTTCGCCGCCGAAGCCCGCCCGTACGCGCTGACTGTGCTCGCCGCCTGCGTGGCCACCGTCCTGCTCATGCAGGCATGGCAGCGCCCCAACCTCGGGTGGTGGGCGGCCTACGCGGCGGCCATCGCCGTGCTCGGGTGGCTGCACGTGGTGGCGCTGCTGCTCGTGGTGGGCCACGCCTGGAGCGTGGCCGCCTGGAAGCGCGCACAGTGGTGGCGGTTCCTGCCCGCCGTGGCGGCCGGCATCGCCGCCAGCGCCCCGATCCTGATCTACGGAGTGCGCCAACGCCACCAGGTCGCCTACATTCCCCGGATCGGGCTGGGCACGGTGCTGCCCTACGGGCAGGTGGTCTTCGGCGCCCTCCTGGTCGCGATCGTGGTGGTCGCGCTGGCCCTGTTCAGCCTGCCGCTACGGTTCCCGACCGCGGTCTTCACCGCCTGGGCGGTTGCGCCTGCCGCCGCGCTCGGCGTGGTGTCGCTGGCTCTGCCTATGTTCCTGCCCCGCTACCTCATCTACACAACCCCCGGCTGGGCGTTGCTGGCCGGAGCCTGCCTGGCCCGGCTGCGTCCACAGTGGCGGATCGCCACGGTCGCCGTGCTCGCCGTTGTGGCCGTGCCGGCCCAGCTGCAGATGCGCACGCCCGGCGGACACGAGCAGGCCACCCGCCAGCTCGCCGGGGTCATCGCCGCTGCGTCGCGCCCGGGCGACGGCGTCATCTACGCCGACGACGAACCAATCGGCGGCTGGACCATGCGGGACACGATCGCCCACTACCTCACGCCGTCACAGCGCCCGGCCGATGTGCTCGCCACCCACCCGCCGCGCACGGCCGGGCTGCTGCTCGCAACCGAATGCTCGGATGTGGTCGCGTGCGTTGCCGGTCGGCCGCGGTTGTGGGTGGTGCGCATCGGCACCCTGGCCGACCCGCTGGCCGGCATCGGAGTGACCAAACACGACCTGCTCAGCCGTGAGTACACCGTGGACCGCGTCTGGTATCCCCGCGGCCTGACCATCGCCGTGCTGGAACGCAGCCCGCCCGCGTCGTAGGTCGCGCGTGAACCCGCTCGAGGACGGAAGGACTTTGTCATGCGTACGCGGACCCGACACACCAGTGTCAAGGCGCGCAGGCACTACGTCGGCACCGCCACCGCGGCCGGCCCGGTCCGGGCGGCCAACGGCGAACGGGTGGAGTTCCGGCCGGTCGCCTCCGGCCGGGAGCGGCTCATGCTCAGCGTCCTGGTCGGGCTCAACGCCATCACCGCGATCGTCTTCATCGGCTGGCTGCTGCGGCCCGAGCACATCCCGGGCTTCGCCGGGCACCTGTCACCGGCGACGCTGTGGATCGCCCGGCTCGGCTTCGCCCTCGTGGTGGGCGTGGAGGTGATCCGGGTGCTGCAGAACTTCGCCGTCTGGGTCTACGCGGTCAACGCCAAGGACCCGCGGCCGGTCGATCCGCCGATCGGTTGGCGGGTGGCGGTACTGACCACGATCGTGCCCAGCAAGGAACCAATCGAGGTCGTCGAGCGCACCCTGCGCAAGATGAAACAGATCGCCTACTGCGGCCGGGTCGACGTCTGGATCCTCGACGAGGGCGACGACCCGGCGGTGCGGGCGCTGGCGCGCCGGCTCGGTGTGCACCACTTCAGCCGCCAGGGCCGGGCCGAGTACAACCAGCCGGACGGGCAGTTCCGGGCCGGCAGCAAGTCCGGCAACCACAATGCCTGGCGGGCCGAGCATGAGTACGACTACGACGTCGTCGCCCAGATGGACCCGGATCACGTGCCGCTGCCCTGCTTCCTCGAGCGGACGCTGGGCTACTTCCGGGATCCCGACGTCGCCTTCGTCGTCGCGCCCCAGGTCTACGGCAACATGTACGACAACTGGATCGCGCACGGGGCGTCGGTGCAGCAGTACCTTTTCAGCGGCGTGGTCGAGCGCGGCGGCAACGGCCTGAACGCGCCATTGCTCATCGGCACCAACCATCTCTACCGCCCGGCCGCCTGGGCCCAGATCGGCGGCTACCAGGACTCGATCATCGAGGACCACCTGACCAGCATGCGGGTGCAGGGCACGGTCAACCCGGCCACCGGGCAACGCTGGCGCGGGGTCTACACACCCGACGTGCTCGCCGTCGGCGAGGGCCCCACCTCGTGGGCCGACTACTTCAACCAGCAGCGGCGTTGGTCCTACGGCATCTGGGAGATCCTGCTGCGCCGCCGCTCGGCCCGCCGCGGCCTGTCGATCCGGCAGCGACTGCTCTATGCGTGCGTGCAGTTCTACTACCCGAGTGTGGCGGCGACCCTGCTGCTCGGCAACGTCGCCACCGGGCTCTACCTGCTCTTCGGCGTCGCCTCCATCCACCTGCACAGCCTCACCTGGCTTGCCTTGTGGACGCTGAGCCTGACCAGCTGGTTCGTGCTGTGGTTCTGGCTTCGCCGGTTCAACCTCGCCCACCACGAGCGGGTCGAGGCCGGCATGCCCGGCATGGCCCTGGCGCTTTTCGCCGGACCGATCTACCTCGCGGCCGCGGCGGCCGCGATCGCCCGGCGACCGCTGGCCTACGCGGTGACCGCGAAGGGTCGCCTGTCCACTGGGGAGTCACTCGCCACCTTCCGGCTGCACCTGTGGTGGGCCGCGGCCGCGGCGAGCCTGCTCGGCCTGAGCTTCCTGCGGCACCACAACTATCTCGTGCTGCAGGTCTGGTGCGGGCTGACCCTGTCGACCGGTCTGGGGCCGCCGTTGATCGCGCTCTGCTCAGAGCTGGTGCACCGCCTCCCCGGCCGCCGGTCGGTGCCTCCTACGACCGGTACCGCACGGGGGCGCGTGCCCGCGCCGACGCCGGTGTATCCCACCATTCAGTTCCCCCACCGGCCCGGCGCCCGGGCCCCGGCCGACGCCCGCGCGGCCGCCGAGGAGACGGTGTGACGGTGCGGCCCGGGTTCGTCGTGACCGTGGTCGGGCTGGTGGTCAGCGGCCTGCTCGCCGGGTGCTCGGTGCCCGGCGATGCTCCGCTGCGGTCGCGCCGCCCCGGCCCGAGCGCGCCGCCCCGGCCGCCGCCGACGCCGTTCCCGCCGCCGGGCAAGGTCTTCCTCGGCGTGCAGACCAGCGCCGGTCCGCCCGACTTCACCGCGGTCGACGCGTTCACCGCGGCCACCCACCACGGGATCGCCGCGTTCCAGTTCTCCCAGGGCTGGGCCGAGGACGGTTTCGACGCCGGCCGACTCGACGCCGTGGCGGCCAAGGGCCTGCTGCCGATCGTGTCGTGGGAGCCCTGGGACTACCAGCTGCGCGGCCGGGCGGCGAGCAGTGGCGAGCAGCCCGCGTACCGGCTGGCCACGATCATCGACGGGCGCTACGACGACTACATCCGCTCGTGGGCGACCGGCGTCGCGACCCTGCCCTACCCGGTGGTCATGCGCTTCGCCCACGAGATGAACGGCTTCTGGTACCCGTGGTGCGAGCAGGCCAACGGAAACCACCCGGGCGACTACGTCAAGGCTTGGCGGCACGTGCACGACATCTTCGTGGCCGCCGGCGCGCATAACGTCAGCTGGCTGTGGAGCCCGAACGTGACCTACCCGGGCGCGGCCCCGCTGGACGAGCTCTATCCGGGTGACTCCTACGTGGACTGGATCGGGCTCTCCGGTTACTACGGCACCGCCGGCCACACCTCCTATATATCGTTCGACCAGATCTTCGACCGGACGATCACCGAGCTGTCGGAGTTCACCCGCAAGCCGATCGTGGTGACCGAGACCGGCGCGACCAACAGCACCGGCCAGCAGACCCGGTGGATCACCCAGATGTTCCAGCAGCTCCCCCGCCACCCCGAGATCATCGGTGTGATCTGGTTCGAGGTGGACAAGGAGATCGACTGGCGGATCGCCGGCGTGCCGTCTTCCGCGGCCGCGTTCGCCACCGGCGCGGCCGACCCCCGCTACGACACCACCTGGACGCCGGCCGGCGTCCCCCGGTCGGGCTGACCCGTGCGTTCGCCCGGGCGCCCGTGGGGAATCTCGATCACCGCGGCGGGCTGGTGGGCCGCGTCGACCATCGCTGCCGGGTCAGCCGGTAGAGCACGTGGCGCTTGAGTGGGCTGCCGTCCGGGATCGACGGATGGTCGAAGTCGTCGGCGGGATCGTGGGTCATGCCGAGGCGCTCCATCACCGCCCGGGAACGGGTGTTGCCGACCGCGGTGAACGAGACCACCTCGGCCAACCCGAGATCGTCGAACCCGAACGTGAGTGCCCGGCTCGCCGCCTCACTCGCGTACCCATGACCCCACGCCGAACGGGCCAACCGCCAGCCGACCTCGACCGCCGGCGTGAAGTGCGCGGGGAACCGGGGCACCCCGAGTCCGGTGAAGCCGATGAACTCGCCGGTCGCCGCGACCTCCACGGCCCATTGGCCGTAGCCCAGCTTGTCGAAACGGGCCTCGATGACGTCGATAATCGCGTCGCTGTCGGCACGGCTCAGTGGCGCCGGAAAGTGCTCCATCACCTCCGGGTCGGCGTTGAGCACGGCGAACGGATCGCGATCGCTGTCCCGCCACCGCCGAAGGATGAGCCGGTCGGTGCGCAGGGGAGTGCTCTGGTGCATCGGGCAACCGTACCCGTCCGACGGAGCTGCTAGAGGTCATTCTCGATGCAGAAGGGCCAGTAGAACCACAGGTGGTGGGTCGCCGTCCGGTCGTTGAGCTGGGTGATATCGGTGACGTAGAGCTGGATCGCATAGGCGCACCGTTCCCCTCGGTAGATCTTCGGGGTAGGTGGCGCGGAGAGTTCGCCAGCTGGCCTTGGTCCGGCGTCCAGGGCAGCCACGATGTCCCAGCTCGCAAGCGTGCCCACGTCACCGGGCGCAGCCGGAAGCGCCACCTGGCGGACGGAGGGCACC
>JBLNGJ010000176.1:0-13389 GCA_050264675.1 Micromonosporaceae bacterium | reverse complement strand
CTCGTCTCGGCTGGGCGCGTTGACCCGGACCAACTCCGAGTCGATCCTCGGTGCCTCGGTGCCGGCCCGGGCTGCTCGCCGGCGCGGGCTCGACCTCACCGACGGGGTCGCCATCACCAGCTCTTTCCATCCGGACGAACACACGCACGTGGAGCCGGTGCGCTACGGCCGGGGCTCGAACTCGATGGGGCTGCTGCAGACCCTGCTCACCGAGGGCGGTCCGCGCCGGCCGCTGCGCTGGCTGGCCACGATGGGTCGCCATCCGCTGGCCGCGGCCCGGACCGCGACGGTGCGCCGCTGGTCGGAGCGGACGGTCATCGCACTGGTCATGCAGTCGCTGGACAACTCGCTCACGGTCGGCCTGCGGCGGGCCTGGTACGGGCGGCGGCGCCTGGTCGCCGCGCCCGGCCATGGTGCACCCAACCCGAGCTGGATCCCGGCCGGCAACCAGGCGGTCCGGCTGCTCGCCGAGGAGCTCGACGGCGTCGCCGGCGGCTCGATCACCGAGGTCTTCGACACGCCGGTGACCGCGCACATCCTCGGCGGCGCGGTCATCGGCGCCAGCCCTGAGCACGGTGTGGTCGACCCGTACCACCGGGTCTTCGGCCACCCGGGACTGCACGTGGTCGACGGTGCGGCGGTCTGTGCCAACCTGGGCGTCAACCCGTCGCTGACGATCGCCGCCCAGGCCGAGCGGGCCCTTTCGGGCTGGCCCAACCGGGGCGAGCCCGACCCGCGTCCGCCGCTCGGCGCCGGCTACGTTCGGGTCGCGCCCGTACGCCCGCATCACCCAACCGTGCCGGCCAGCGCCCCGTCTGCGCTCTGGCCAGACCAGCCGTAGCGGTCCGGAGAGCTTGCGCGGGCAATCGCGCGTCATCTCTCACCGCTCTCTTAAAGTCGGCTCATCGTCGGCTCACGCTGCCCGTCCACCCTGGACGGCATGACGGTGCAGGCGATGACGGCCGTGCCTGGGGGCCATGCGCTCCCGGACGGCCAAGCCATCCACGGCGCAACCCACAGCGGAACCATCCACGGCGCAACCATCCACGGCGCAACCCACGGCGGAACCATCCACGGCGCAACCATCCCGGACGGCCAGACCGCCCGCGGGGGCCAGGCCGATGTGGTCTACGTGATGGGCCTGCTGCAGGGGGGCTTCGTGGTGCTGGCCGGCCTCGGTGAGCTGCTGCTCATGCACGGCAACCCGCTCTACCTCGTGTTGCCGGTGGCCAAGGCGGTGCTGCTTGGCGTCTTCGCCGGCCGGGTGGTGGCTGGGCGGCGGTGGGCGATGGTGGCGCTCATCGTGGTCGAGGGTGTGACGTTGGTCGGCTTCTGGCTGCAGGTGCTCGCCGGCCTGCTGCCGTTCGTCGACTTCACGGTGAACCTGGTCGGCCTCATCACCGGGGTGGCGATGCCACTGGCGGTGATCTATCTCTGCGACCGGATGATCGCCACCACGCCCCGGCCGGGCAAGGCCCGGCCGGCTGTGTCGCCGTATCCAGCCATGATGACGACGACCTGGGTGGTGGGGCGATGAACGCCTGGGAGGCATTCGTGGTGGGCATCGCTCCCCAGCACGTGCCAGCGCTGGTGGCGGCCGCGATCCTGCCAGTGGTCGTGTTCGTGGTCGGCCGCCTGCGCCCCGCCGCGGTGCCGGCGCTCGCCTCCGCGCCGCCGCCTTCCCCGGGAGATCTTGGATACTTTGCGGGCCTCCAGGCCCCACATTCATCCAAGATCTCGAAAAAGGGGCGGCGGGTGGTGGGTCCGCGGGAGGTGTGGGTGGCGTGGCTGCTCGGCATCTCGGCCGCGGTGCACCTGGCCCTGCCGCTCGGACACTTCGATGGCCTGCTGCTCGCCGCCGCGTTCGTGGGCAGTGGCGCGGCGTACGCCTGGCTCGCCATCCGGGCGGTGGAGGGCCGGTCCTGGCGGCTGCTCTCCGCCCTGTTGATCGTGGCGACTCTGGTGGCTTACCTGGTGGTGACCGGCGCCGGTGGCGAGGAACCCGACCAGGTCGGCATCGCCACGGCGCTGGTGGAGCTGGCCGCGTTGGGGCTGTGCCTGGTGCCCTCCCGCGAACCAGGCCGGCCCCGACGTTTCCGTCGTTTCGTGGCCAGCTCGGCCACCGTGGCGGCCACGCTGGTGGTGGGCACCGCGATCTGGGTGGGCTCGTTCCTGGCCCACGCCGCCACGGACGCCGACGTCGCGGCGGCGCCCGAGGGCACTGTGGTCGGCCACACCGGTGAGCCCAGCCATGAACACGATCACACCGCCCGAGCCCAGGCCGGGGTGATCATGCGACCGCTGCTCAGCGACCATCCGACCCCAGCACAGCAGCAGGCGGCGCTGCGCCTGGCCGAGACGACCCGGCTGGCCACGGCGCGATACGCGAGCCTCGACGCCGCCCTGCGCGCCGGTTACACCCTGCCCAAGCCGGCTACCGGCACCGACGTGCACCTGGAGAACAAGGCGTTCGGTCGCGACGGTCGGGTGCTCGACCCGCAGCGGCCGGAGATGCTGGTCTTCGACATCGAGAACGGGCGGGCGACGCTGCTCGGGGTGGTCTTCGTGATGGAGCAGGCTGGCCGGCCCGGGCCGGATCCCGGTGGCCCGATCACCCGTTGGCACGCGCACAACATCTGCCTCACCGCGCTGCCTCCGGGGTTCGGCATCGTCTCCCCGTTCGGCAGCTGCCCGGCCCTGTCGATCAATGTCACATCGCCGGAGATGATGCACGTCTGGATCGTGGAGAACCCCGCCGGTCCGTTCGCCGAGGGTCTGGACGCCGCGTGGGTCCGGCAGTACGTGGCGACGCACTGAACGTGGCGACGCACTGAACGTGGCGACGCACTGACCGGGGCGGCCAGGCGGTTAGGCTTTCGGCGTGTCCAGTCCCGCGCGTCCGGCCGCCGACGCCGTCTCGACGCGAGCGTCCCGGCCGACCTGCCTGGTGGTGGACTTCGGCGCCCAGTACGCCCAGCTGATCGCGCGCCGGGTGCGCGAGGCCCGGGTCTACTCAGAGATCGTGCCGCACTCGATGCCGGTGGCGCAGATGCTCGCCCGCCGGCCGGCCGCGATCGTGCTCTCCGGCGGCCCGTCCAGCGTCTACGAGCCGGGGGCGCCCCAGGTCGACCCGGCCCTCTTCGAGGCCGGCGTGCCGGTGCTCGGCATCTGCTACGGCTTCCAGGCCATGGCGCTGGGCCTGGGCGGCGCGGTGGCCCACACCGGCCAGCGTGAGTTCGGCCGCACGCCGCTGACGGTGGTCGGCTCCGGTGGCGAGCTGCTGCGTGACCGGGCGCCGGGTAGCGTCTGGATGAGCCACGGCGACTGCGTCACCGCGGCGCCGGCCGGGTTCAGCGTCACCGCCAGCAGCGCTGGCGCGCCGGTGGCGGCCTTCGAAGATCTGGCCAACCGGCGGGTCGGTGTGCAGTTTCATCCCGAGGTCGCGCACACACCGCACGGGCAGCAGATACTCGAGCGTTTCCTCTACCAGGTGGCCGGCCTGGCGCCGACCTGGACGCCCCAGAACATCGTCGACGAGCAGGTCGCCGCGATCCGGGCCCAGGTCGGCGACGGTCAGGTCATCGGCGGGCTCTCCGGTGGGGTCGACTCGGCGGTCGCCGCCGCGTTGGTGCACCGGGCCGTGGGCGACCAGCTGACCTGCGTCTTCGTCGACCATGGCCTGCTGCGAGCCGGTGAGGCCGAGCAGGTGGAGAAGGACTACGTGGCCGCGACCGGCATCCGGCTGCGGGTGGTGGACGCGTCCGAACGCTTCCTCGCCGCGCTGGCCGGGGTCAGCGACCCGGAGCAGAAGCGAAAGATCATCGGACGGGAGTTCATCCGGACGTTCGAGGCCGCGGCCGCGCAGATCCGGGCCGAAGGCCGCGAGCGCGAGGAGCGAGCGCAGCGAGCCCCGCAGTCGCGAGCAGACGGGCGGGGCGCTGGGGCCGAGTTTCTGGTGCAGGGCACGCTCTACCCCGACGTGGTCGAGTCCGGCGGCGGCACCGGCACGGCGAATATCAAGTCTCACCACAACGTCGGCGGGCTGCCCGACGATCTCGGGTTCGAGCTCGTCGAGCCGTTGCGGGCGCTCTTCAAAGATGAGGTACGCGCGCTGGGCCAGATGCTCGACCTGCCCGAGGCAATCGTGTGGCGCCACCCGTTCCCCGGTCCGGGCCTGGCCATCCGGATCATCGGCGAGGTCACCCGGGAGCGCCTGGACGTGCTGCGGGCCGCCGACAGCATCGCCCGCGAGGAGCTCGCCGCGGCCGGTGCGGACCGTGGCGTGTGGCAGTTCCCGGTGGTGCTGCTCGCCGAGGTGCGCAGCGTCGGCGTGCAGGGCGACCTGCGCACCTACGGCCACCCGGTGGTGCTGCGCCCGGTCAGCAGCGAGGACGCGATGACCGCGGACTGGTCGCGGCTGCCCTACGACCTCATCGCCCGCATCTCCACCCGGATCACCAACGAGGTACGTGAGGTCAACCGGGTGGTGCTCGACGTGACGAGCAAGCCGCCCGGCACCATCGAGTGGGAGTGACCGCCCTCGCCGTGGTCGGTTCCGGCGTGCTGGCCGGGGCGGTGGGTGGGCTGCTGGTGCCGCTGCCGGCGTACCGGCTCTCGGTGCCGGCCGATGAGCCCGACCGGAGCGCGTGCACGGCCTGCGCGGCGCCGCTGCCGGCCGGCCTGACCGGGTGGGTACGGCTGCCGGCCGCCTGCCTGGCCTGCGGCGTCGGCCTGGGACCGCCGGCCTGGCTCACCGCGGCCGCCGGGGGCTTGGCCGGTGGGCTGCTCGCCGTCGGCCTCGGGGCGAACCGGGCGCTGCCGCTCTTCCTCGCGCTCGTGGTGCTCGGTGTGCTGCTCGCCGCCATCGACCTGGCCTGCCGCCGGCTGCCGCACCGGCTGGTCGTGCCGGCCCTCGGGGTGGCCACCGTGCTCTTCGCCGGGCTGGCTCTGGTCAGCGGTGAATGGGGCGCCTGGCTGCGGGCCGTGGTCGCCGCCGCGGTGCTCGGCGGGGTGTTCCTGCTGCTGGCCAACCTGCCCGGCGGCGGGCTGGGGTACGGCGACGTGAAGCTCGCTGCCCTGCTCGGGCTGTTTCTGGGTTGGCTCAGCTGGCGGGCGGTGCTCTGGGGCGGCCTGCTGCCGTGGCTGATCAATGGCCCGGTGGTGCTCGGGCTGCTCCTCGCCGGCCGGGTGCGCCGGCGTTCCGCGCTGCCGTTCGGCCCGGCCCTGCTCACCGGCGCGCTTCTCGCCGTGCTGGTCAACGCCTGGCTCACGACCAGGTAGCGCGGCGTGGAGGGCGCTGGACCCGGAGGCGCTCAAACTTGGGAAGTTGCGGCCGAACCGGGAAGATGCCCAGCGTACGGCGGTTTTAGCCTCAACCGTTCGGACCCAGTCGCGAGCCAAACGATTGCCGATAGTGTCGCTGACCTGACAGCGGCGTGTGGTGGGGGTGCGAGACGGTGACCGGTGTTTGTGAGACGCTCCGCGCCATGGGTTCCACATGCCCGGTTATGGGCGGTAACAACTCCAAACTCGACACTAGGAGGGAGATGAGCCGATGCTAGGGCTCGCACTCAGTCTCTACCGCACGTATCGCGCTTTCCGGCCGCGTGACGTAGCGCCCCGGCCGCGCGATGAGGGCGCGAGCTTGGTCGAATATGGTCTCCTGGTCGCGCTCATCGCGGTGGCCATTGTCGGGGCCATTTTCGGGCTCGGCTCACAGATCGGTTCACTGTTCGACGACGCCAAGACGTGCATCCAGGCCAACGACTCTTCGTGCAACCCGTAACTGGGACGCCCCGCGTCATGGTCCGCTCCACGATGGCGGACCGTGAACGTGGGACAGTGAGCTCCACGATCCGGGTCGCGAGGGGGGAGTCGCTCGATGAGATGGTCGGCGACCCACGGCGATCCGACCGGCCGGCGCGGCCGTACCGGCAACGACAGTGGTGCGGCGGCCCTTGAGTTCGCGCTCGTGCTGCCGGTGCTGTTGATCGTGGTCTTCGGGCTCATCGATTTCGGGCGCATGCTCAACGCTCAGCTGATCGCCTCGGACGCGGCGCGCGAAGGCGCCCGGGCCGCGGCGATCGTGAACGCCCACGAGGGCGAGACACGCATCGACCACATCACCGCCAGCACGATCGGCGGCGTGACCCGCACGGTGACCGGCTGTCCGGCCGACCCGGCGCCGACCGACTTCGCCGAGGCCACGGTCGTGGTCGTGTTCCACTGGGCCACGCCGCTGGGCGCGATCCTCGATTCGGCCAACGTCACGCTCACCGGCCACAGCGAGATGCAGTGCCAGCGTTGAGGTGGCGGCGCGGTGAGGACCGGGGAGCGGTCGCGGTGACCGTGGCCCTGGTGCTCGCCGGTGGGGTGATGCTGGGCCTGGGCGCCATCGTGGTCGACCTCGGCTGGCTCTACGTCGAGCGCGCCCAGCTGCAGAGTGGGGCCGACGCGGCCGTGGTCGGGGTAGCCAAGGCGTGCGGGCAGAACACGTTCGACTGCACCACGTCGACCCGGGCGCGCAACCTGGCCGACCGGCTGGCCGACCGTAACGCCGCCGACGGCGCGGCGAACATCGGCACGCTGTGCGGGCGCGACGCGCGCGACATCCTGCCGTCGTGTGCGGAGCCGAACGGTTGTTACGGCGAGCGGCCGGCCGAGCCGGCGAGCTATGTGGAGGTGGTGGTGCTCACCGGGCAGCCGGGCAGCTCGAGCACGCTGCTGCCGCCGTGGTTCGCCCAGGCCATGGCGGGTGCCGACGACAGCGAGGGCGTCGAGGTTCGGGCCTGCTCGCGGGCGACGTGGAGCGTGGCGCCGCCGGTCGTGGCGGCGATGACCATCTCCAGCTGCGAATACAACGACGCCACGAACAATGGCAGCAATCTGGCCGCCCGTCCCCCGTACCCCCCGGATCCGGATCCGCTCGATGAGTACACGATCTTCACCCGGGGCAGCCAGGTGCACGCGAGCTGCGTGAGTCGCCCGTTCGGGTGGCAGGCCGCCGGTGCGTTCGCCTGGATCGACGGCGACGCCGACTGCCGCACCACGGTGCCGCGCACCCGCGTCCTCCGCGGCACCACCGACCCCGGCAACGTGCCACCGGCCGGCTGCGGCGCCCTGCTGCACGCCGCCCGCGACAACCGCACGGTCATCTACGTCATCGTCCACGATGGACGACGCAGCCGGGGCGGAGCGATCCAGTACCGGGCCACCGCCCTCGCGCCGTTCGTGGTGACCGGCTTCTCCTATCCTGATGACGGCGCGCCATCCTGGAGCGACCCGACCGGCGACCTGCCGTGCAGTGGCACCGACCGGTGCATCTCCGGTTTCTTCGTCGGCCGCACCGTCCCGCTCACCTTTGGCGGCGAGACCGCCGTGACCATCGTCGGCTGAGCCGCAATGACCGTTCCTACCACCGATCGGGATCCTGTCGAATGACTCGTCGAATCGTCGCCATCATCATCGCCGTCGCCCTCGCCGGCCTCGGTGCCCTCGGCATGCTCTACGCGGTGCTCTCGGCCGACCAGCGGGCCCGGCACAACCTCAACGATGCGGTGAGTGTCGCGATCGCGACCCGGCCGATCCCGGCCGGGACCACCGGGGCCCGCATCCGCGCCGAGGCGATGTTCCGGATCGAACGGATGCCGCGCAGCTCGGTGCCGAGCGACTTCCTGCCCGACGTGGGCGCCACCGAGGAGCGCAAGGTGGTCCTGTCCAACGTGGCCAGCGGCCAGATCCTCTACCAGGGCCTCTTCGGCCAGCCGGGGATCATGACGGCCGGCCTGGCCCTGCCGGACGGGAAGATGGCGCTCACGGTCAAGACCGGCGTGCCGGAACAGGTGGCCGGGTACGTGCAGCCCGGCTCGAAGGTGGCCGTCTTCCTCACCTACGACATCCTTGATTCCGACTTCAAGCCGACCGGCGAGAAGCGCACCCGGGTGCTGCTGGCCAGCGTCGACGTGCTGGCCGTGGGCGCCTACCGCAGCGATGGCGACGGGGCCGACAGCAACGCCGGCCAGGAGCTGCGGGTCGATGGTGAGCTGCTGCTCACCGTCGCGGTGGACCAGGCCGAGGCCCAGCGGCTGGTACATGCCGTGCACAGCGGCGAGCTTTATTGCGCGCTGATCACGGACACCATCACCGTGACCCCGGGTGCCGGGGTGGACAATCGTGACGCCGGTTCGGGCACCAACCCGATGTTCCGTTGACCGGGTGACCGAAGGTGAACCCGCGTGACTGAGGTGAACCGCGTGACCGAGGTGAGTAGCGCATGACCATCCTGTACGAGCCGCACCGCCGCGAGACCCAGCAGTTCGCGGTCCTCCTCGGCACCGACGTGCACACAGCCGCAACCAACGTGGACATGGCCCGGCTGATCTCCGAACTACCCAGCGAGCAGCTGGTGATCCTGGGCCCGGGCGTCGATCTCGGCGAGGCGTTGGCGATCGCGGCCGAGTACCGGGTCAGCCGACCGGCGCTGGGCGTCGTGCTCATCCGGGAACGGGTCGACGTGGGGCTGCTCGGCGAGGCCATCCGGGCCGGCGTACGCGAGGTGGTTCCGCTCAACGACCCGACCGCGCTGCTCGCGGCGTGCGCCCGGTCGCTCAACGTGTCCCGCCAGATGAGCCCGGCGCCCGGGGTGCGGTCGGGCTCCTCGGGCAGCAGTGCCCGGGCCCGGGTGGTCACCGTCTTCTCGGCCAAGGGTGGCTGCGGCAAGACCACGCTGGCCACGAACATCGCGGTCGCCCTCGCCGGCGGCGGCTCGCGCCGGGTCGGGCTGATCGATCTCGATCTGGCCTTCGGCGACGTCGCGATCATGATGCAGCTGGTGCCCGAGCGGACCATCGCCGACGCGGTCGGCGCCAACGACCTAGACGAGACGGTGCTGCGTACGCTGCTCACGCCGTACGGGCCGGGCCTGGACACGCTGCTCGCCCCGGCCGGCCCGGCCGAGGCCGAGCGGGTGACCCAGGGTCTGGTCGCCGACGTGCTGCGGCTGGCCACCGGCATCTTCGACTTCATCGTCGTGGACACGCCGCCGCAGTTCACCGAGTCGGCCATGGTGGCCCTGGACATGTCACACGTGCACGTGTTGCTGACCACGCCGGACATTCCGGCGTTGAAGAACCTGCGCATCACGCTGGACACCTTCGACCTGCTCGGGATGCCGGCCGAGCAACGGCTCGTGGTGCTCAACCGGTCGGACTCGAAGGTGGGTCTGACCGGGGCGGACATCGAACGGGTCGTGAAGGTCCCGATCTCGGCCCACGTGCCGTCCAGCCGGGACGTGCCGATCTCGATCAATCGCGGGGTGCCCATCATGGTGGACAGTCCGCAACACCCGGTCAGCCGCGCGATCCGCGATTTCGCGCAAGGGCGGCTGAGTTCGGCCAGCGGGCTGGAAGCGCCGGTTGGCGGGCTGCGCGCCCTGTTCAGCCGGGGCCGTAGTTAAGCCGGGGACGTAGTCAAGCGGGGAACGGTAGTTAAGCCGGAAGGTAGCAACGCATGAGCCTCACCGACCGCATCGCCCAGCGACGGGTCGTCGCCGAGCCGCCCGAGCGGGCGCGGCTGCGCACGACCGGGCCGATCGCCGAGATCCGCCGCCGGGTGCACCAGGAGCTGCAGGAGATCCTCGGCCCTCAGCTCTACCTGGAACGGTCGGTCGACACGCTGGAGGTGCGGGTCCGGGAGACACTGCAGGCCGTGCTCGCGCGGGAAGAGACCCCGCTCACCTCCTCCGACCGGGGTCGCATCGCCGGTGAGATCTGCGATGAGATCCTCGGCCACGGTCCCATCGAGCCGCTGCTGCGTGATCCGGATGTCACCGAGATCATGGTGAACGGGCCGGACCGCATCTTTGTCGAGCGGTTCGGGCACATCGTTCCGGTCGACGCCGCCTTCATCGATGAGGAGCATCTGCGCCGGATCATCGACAAGATCGTCGCCCGGGTCGGCCGGCGTATCGACGAGGCGAGCCCGATGGTCGACGCCCGCCTGCTCGACGGCAGCCGGGTCAACGCGGTGGTACCGCCGATCGCGCTCGACGGCTCGATCCTGACCATCCGGAAGTTCGCCACCGACCCGTACACGATGGAAGACCTGCTCGCCTTCGGCACACTCACCAAGCCGGTGGCCGACGTGCTCGCCGCCTGCGTGCGGGGTCGACTGGACATCCTGATCAGCGGCGGTACCGGCACCGGCAAGACCACCACCCTCAACGTGCTCTCCACCTTCCTGCCGGCCGACGAGCGGATCGTGACCATTGAGGACGCCGCCGAGCTGCAGCTGCACCAGGACCATGTGCTGCGGCTGGAGTCCCGGCCACCCAACATCGAGAGCCGGGGTGAGGTGACCGTGCGGGATCTGGTCCGCAACGCGCTGCGCATGCGCCCGGACCGGATCGTCGTCGGCGAGGTGCGCGACGCTGCCGCGCTGGACATGCTGCAGGCCATGAACACCGGCCACGACGGCTCGCTGACCACCATCCACGCGAACTCCCCCCGCGACTCGCTCTCCCGCCTGGAGACGATGGTCCTCATGGCCGGCATCGACCTGCCGGTGCGGGCCATCCGGGAGCAGATCGCCTCGGCCGTCGACGTGATCCTGCACCTCAACCGGCTCAAGGACGGCACGCGCCGGATCACCCACGTCACCGAGGTGCTCGGCATGGAAGGTGATGTCATCTCGCTGCAGGACATCTTCGCCTTCGACTTCCGGGCCGGCCTGGACCAGTTCGGCCGGTTCAAGGGCACCCTGCAGGGCACCGGGCTGCGGCCGCGCTTCGCCGACCAGCTGTCCGAGGCCGGCATCCCGCTCCCGCCCGAGGCGTTCGCGCTGCCCAACGGGTCGACGTACGAGCCGAGGCGATAGTGGACGTTGTCTTCGTGCTGATGCCGTGGCTGCTGGCCCTGATGGTGTTCGCGGCGATCGGGGTGGCGGTGGCCGCGCTGCTGTGGCCGCGCCACGCCACGGCCGAGCGGATCCAGCAGATCGCTCTCTTCGGGCCGGGCCGCAACCGGCCGCCCGGCGCGGCCAGCTCGGCCCCGCGGTCCACCACCGCGGCGCAGCGCTCGGTCGGGCTCGAGGGCCGCATCACCCGCCGGCTCGCTCAGGCCGGCATGACCGTATCCCCGATGCAGTGGGTGCTCGCCTGCGCCGCCGCGTCGGCCGTGCCGGCGGTGCTGTTCTTCGTCATGTTCGGCCTGCCGGCGGCGCTGGCCGGCGCGATCCTCGGGTGGATCGGCACGAGCCTTTACCGCCGCATCCGGGTCGAACGGCGCGGCACCGCGTTCGGTGAGCAGTTGCCGGACGCGCTGCAGCTGGTCATCGGTTCGCTGCGGTCGGGGTTCGGCCTGCCGCACGCCATCGAGGGCCTCGTGCGGGAGGCGCCGGTGCCGGTCGGCCCGGAGTTCGGCCGAGCGCTGGCCGAGTACCGGCTCGGCGGTGACATCTCCGACGCCCTCGACCGGGTGGTCGAGCGGACCAAGAGCGAGGATCTGAGCTGGGCGGTGATGGCCATCCGGATCCAGCGGGAGGTCGGCGGCAACTTGGCCGAGGTGTTGCAGACCACTGTGGACACCATGCGGGAGCGGGCCCGGCTGCGTCGGCAGGTCAAGGCGCTCTCGGCCGAAGGCCGGCTCAGCGCCATCATCCTGATCGCCCTGCCGGTGCTGCTGCTGGTCTGGATGCTGCTCTTCCGGGCCGACTACCTGCGGCCGCTGTTCACCGACACCATCGGGGTGGTGCTGTTGATCATGGGTGGTGGACTGCTCGCGGTCGGCGTGGTCTGGATGCTCCGCGTGGTCCGGGTGGACGTCTGATGAACAGCTCGTACGTACTGCTCGCCGGCGCGGTGAGCGCGTTCTTCCTGGGTCTGGCCGTGGTGGCCGCCGCGTTCGCCTCGACCAGCCTGAACCGGGCCGGGGTCAACCGCAGCCTTACCGCGATCACCCGCATCTACGCCACCAAGACCGATGAGCCCGCCCCGCCGAGCGGGCTCTCGCATCAGGCGGCGCGGCTGGGTCGGGTGGCGACCACGCAGCGCTCGCTGCGGTGGCTGCGCCGCTGGCTCGACTACGCCGGCAACCCACCCGCGTGGTCGGTGGATCGCATATTCGAGCTCAAGGGCCTGGTGCTGCTCGCCGTCGGCGTGCTCGGTGCGATGATCGGCTTCGCCGCCGGGAGCGTGCTCGGCGCCATCATCCTCGCCATCGGTGGCGCCGTGCTCGGTTTCTTCATCCCCGACATGATCGTGTACGAGATCGGCTACCACCGGCAGGAGACGGTCCGGCGCAACCTGCCCGACATCCTCGACACCCTCACCGTCAGCGTGGAGGCCGGCCTGGGCTTCGACGCGGCCCTGGCCTACGTGGTCCGGCACGGCAAGGGCCCGCTGCAGGGTGAGTTCGCCCGGGTGCTGCAGGAGGTGCAGCTCGGCCTCTCCCGCACGGACGCCCTGCGGATGCTCGCCACCCGTACCCGGGTGATCGAGCTCAAGACGTTCTGCGCGATCGTCGTGCAAGCCTCCGAACTTGGTGTGCCGATCGCCAACGTGCTGCGTGAGCAGTCGCGGGAGATGCGGATCCGCCGCCGGCAGCGCGCCGAGGAGATGGCCCAGAAGGTTGGGGTGAAGATCGTCTTCCCGCTCGTCCTGTGCATCTTTCCGATGATCCTGATCATCGTGCTGGGCCCCGGCGTGCTGCGCATCGCCCAGGCCCTGCTCATGCGCCACTGACCGCGGACCGGCGAGGCCTGATGAGCCAGGTGATCCACCGGTGGCGGCGCATCGCCGCGTACGCCCGGTGCGGTGACGGGTCGGGCCGCGTGCTGCTGGTCCGGGCCTCGGCGATCTCCGCCAACGCCGGCCGGTGGTTCCTGCCCGGCGGCGGCGTCGACCACGGTGAGCACCCGGTGCAGGCCGTGGTCCGCGAGGTCGCCGAGGAGACCGGGCTGCAGGTCACGGTGACCGGGTTGGACCGGGTGATCACCGACGTGGAGCGGCTGCCCGACGGCACGCTGCGCCACCAGGATCGGTTGATCTTTGATGTCGCCCTCGCCGGAGGCGCGCTGCGGGCCGAGGTCGGCGGGTCCACCGACCGGGTCACCTGGGTGGCGCCGACCGACCTGTCCAGGTTGCCACTCATGCCGCATGTGGCCCGGGTGCTCGGCGTCGCCCGCGGCCCGGGCGAGCAGCCGATGCGGGCTGGGCCGGCTGGGCCGGAGGGCGCTGGGCCGGCTGGGCCGGAGGGCGCCGGGCCGGCTGGGCCGGAGAGCGCGGTGCCGGCCAACGCGGTGCTCGTCGACGCGGGACCGGCGGACGCGGGCGATGGCACCCTGCGGTTCCAGCGCTTCGCCGCGTACGGCCTGGTCCGCGATCCGGCCGACCGG
>JBLNGJ010000175.1:0-2890 GCA_050264675.1 Micromonosporaceae bacterium | reverse complement strand
GGGTGGTCGGGCGGTCGCCGTCGGGGCCGACGTCGCCGACGCGGCGGCGGTGCAGGCCGCGGTGGCGCGCGTCGCCGACGAGCTGGGACCGCCCACGATCCTCGTCAACAACGCCGGCGTGATCCGCGACAACATGCTGTTCAAGATGAGCGACGAGGACTGGGACACCGTGCTCGGTGTGCACCTGCGGGGCGCGTTCCTCATGAGCCGGGCCACGCAGGCCCACATGGTGGAGCAGCAGTGGGGCCGCATCGTCAACCTGTCGAGCACCTCGGCGCTCGGCAACCGCGGCCAGGCGAACTACGCCGCCGCCAAGGCCGGCATGCAGGGCTTCACCAAGACGCTCGCGATCGAGCTCGGCGCATTCGGGGTGACCGTGAACGCGGTGGCGCCAGGGTTCATCGTCACCGACATGACGGCCGCGACGGCCGCCCGGATGGGCATCGACTTCGAGGCGCTGCAGGAGGCGAACGCCAAACAGATCCCCGTGCGACGGGTGGGCTACCCCGAGGATGTGGCCAACATGATCGCCTTCTTCGTGAGCGAGGGCGCGGGCTTCGTGTCGGGCCAGGTCGTCTACGTCGCCGGTGGTCCCCGTGCCTGAGGAGTCGTTCGACGCGGCCGCCCTCACGGCGCGGGTCAAGGAGTTCGTGGCCACGCACGAGGTGGCCGGCACCGATCGCCTGGAGCTCCTGCGGGCTCGCTTCGACGCCGGCCTCGCCTGGATCCACTATCCGGTCGGGCTGGGTGGGCTCGGTGCCCCGCGTACGTTGCAGTCCCTTGTGGACGCCGAGTTCGCGAAGGCCGGTGCACCCGACAACAACCCCATGCTGATCGGCATCGGGCTCGGCATGGCGGCGCCGACGATCCTGCGCCACGGCACGGACGAGCAGCGGCAGCGGTTTTTGCGTCCACTTTGGACCGGCGAGGAGGTGTGGTGCCAACTGTTCAGTGAGCCGGGTGCGGGCTCCGACCTGGCCGCGCTGGGCACACGGGCCGTTCGCGACGGCGACGACTGGGTGGTGACGGGGCAGAAGGTGTGGACGTCCATCGCGCACGAGGCCCGGTGGGCGATCCTCGTCACGCGTACCGATCCGTCGGTGCCGAAGCACCAGGGCATGACCTACTTCATCTGCGACATGACCGACCCCGGCGTCGAGGTGCGGCCGCTGCGCCAGGTCACCGGCGAAGCCGAGTTCAACGAGGTGTTCCTGACCGAGGTGCGGATCCCGGACTCGCACCGGCTCGGCGAGGTCGGCCAGGGCTGGGCGGTCGCCCAGACGACCCTGATGAACGAACGGGTCGCGATCGGTGGGGCCGCCCTGCCCCGGGAGGGCGGCATGATCGGGCTGGTGAGCCAGCTGTGGCGGGAGCGTTCCGACGTGCGCACGCCCGGCCGCCACGACGCGCTCCTGCGGGCCTGGGTCAGCGCGGAGGTGGCCCGGCTGGCCCGGGAGCGGCTGCGCCAGCAGCTCGCGGCGGGTCAGCCCGGCCCCGAAGGGTCGGCGCAGAAGCTCCTCTACGCCCGCCTCAACCAGGAGCTGTCCGGGCTGGAGCTGGAGCTGCTTGGCGAGGATGGACTCCGCTACGACGACTGGACCATGCGGCGGCCGTCCGGTGTGGACTTCCTCGGTCGCACGCCCGGCTACCGCTACCTGCGCGCCAAGGGCAACTCCATCGAGGGCGGCACGTCGGAGATCCTGCGTAACATCATCGCCGAGCGGGTGCTGGGCCTGCCGTCGGAGCCGCGGGTGGACAAGGACGTCGCGTGGAAGGACCTGCCCCGGTGACCGGCCTGCTCTACAGCGATGTCGAGAATGAGCTGCGCGCGAGCCTGCGTGGGATGCTCGCTCAGCGCAGCCCGTGGCGGCACGTGCTGAGCTGGTCGGAGAGCGGGCAGGCGATGGATGCCTCGCTCTGGCGGGCGCTCGCGGGCGAGATGGGCCTCGCCGGCATGGCGATCCCGGAGAAGTACGGCGGCGGTGGTGCCAGCCTGAGCGAGGCGGCCGTAGTGCTGGAGGAGCTCGGCCGCGCCGTGGCACCCGTACCGTTCCTGGGCAGCGCGGTCGTCGCGACCTCCGCCTTGCTGGCCTGCCGGGACGCCGAGCTGCTCACCAAGCTCGCGACGGGGGAGGCGGTCGCTGCCCTGGCGGTGCCGCTCGGGGCCGGGCCGTCGCCGGCGCCGGTGACGGTGCGGGCCGAGGGCGGAAAGCTGCACGGCACGGTCGGCCTGGTCGCCGACGCGCTCGCGGCCGACGTGCTGCTGGTGCCGGCCGATGGTGGGCTCTACGCCGTCGACGCGCGGGCCTTCGGCGTGATGGTCGAGCGCGTCGTCTCCCTCGACATGACCCGGCCGCTGGCGGACCTCACGTTCGACGCGGTGCCGGGGCGGCTCGTCGCCGCGGGTGAGGCCGCCGCCTCGGCGATGGGCGCCGCCCGTACGGCCGGGGCCGCACTGCTCGCCTCGGAGCAGCTCGGCGTCGCGGAGTGGTGTCTCGAGTCCACTGTGGAGTACCTGAAGCTCCGGCACCAGTTCGGCCGGCCGGTGGGCTCGTTCCAGGCGCTCAAGCACCGGCTCGCCGACCTCTGGGTCGACGTGACCCAGGCCCGGGCGGCGGCGCGGTACGCGGCCGCGTGCGCGGCGACCGGCGACGACGACCTGCCCGTCGCCACGAGCCTCGCCCAGGCGTTCTGTTCGCCGGTCGCGGTGAAGGCGGCCGAGGAGTGCGTCCAACTCCACGGCGGCATCGGCTTCACCTGGGAGCACCCGGCCCACCTGTACTTCAAGCGGGCCAAGTCGTCCGAGCTGCTGTTCGGCGATCCCACCTACCACCGGGAGCTGCTGGCCCAGCGCATCGGGCTCTAGCCGCTGGCCGGATCTTCAGCCCAT
>JBLNGJ010000174.1:0-8848 GCA_050264675.1 Micromonosporaceae bacterium | reverse complement strand
GGCCTGTCTCGGCTGAGCGCGGCTGTGGTGACCGATGGGTTCACGGAGCGGTTCTCGATCGCCGTGCTGGAGTTGGCGCGCTCGGGTGTGCGGGCTGAGTCTCAGCCGGCCGCGTGAGATTGGTAGAGGGGAAGTTCGTGATGTCAGAGTCCGTTGAAGTTGCGGCGACGGTGCTCGCCCAGGCGTCGAAGCTGGTGCGCGCCATGTCGGATCAGGACGCGAAGCAGCTGGTGCGGGGCGAGTCGAAGCTGGCGCTTGTGCCAGCCGGCCATCGGGTTGTTGAGTTCAGCCCGACCCTTGATCGCATGCTCAAGGTGTTGCAGCAGCTCGACCCGGACGACTTGCAGCAGCTCGAGGCTCGACAGGCCAAGCTTGTGGTGCTGCGCAAGGGCGAACGGGTGGTCAAGCCGTTCGACGCGGCCGAGGTCGCCGAAGCGGTCACGAGACTCGCGACCGAGGGCGAAATTGTTCGCTATCTCGACAGCGATCCCGCCTTGGCGGCCCCGAACCTTCGGAAGGTTGCGACCGCGCTCAACCTGGCCTTGCCGTCCACAGTGAAGTCGAAGCCGGCCATCCAGCTCTACCTCGCGGAGAGTGTGATTCGGGACCGGAGTCGTTGGCGGCTGGACTGAAGTGGCTCGCCGAGCTGGATCCGCCAGCGTGAACGACCGGGCACAGCCAGCCTGAGTCGGGACGCTTGACGTGGTCTATAAACGTGGCATGGCCAGCGACGATCCAGATGCCCGCCTGCGGGTGGAGATGTTTGCGCATCTGGACCGGGTAAGCGCCATTCACCCGGAAGGTATCCCGTCGGAGGTAATCAATGCCTTCACCTTCGACGGCGTGCCGATGCGCCTGGTCGTGCAGCAGGGCATCCGCAAGCCGGCGCACTTGTCGGCGGCCCTGACGATCCGGACGACTTACACGGCTCCGGGCGCCGAGGCGCCGTACGAGGATGAGGTCGCCCCCGATGGCACACTGCGCTACAAATGGCGGGGCATTGACGCCAGCCATGCCGACAACCGGGCGTTGCGGGAAGCGATGGCCCGTCGGCTGCCGCTTGCGTACTTCTATCCGGTGGCGCGCGGGGTCTACCAGGCCATATATCCGGTGTTCCTGGTCGACGAGGATCCGGTGCGCCATGAATTCGCCGTCGATGTGATGGACCGCTCGCCGGGCGGCCCGGACATCTCGCTCGACCGACGGTACGTGCATCGGTTGACGCTGCAACGGCTGCACCAGGCCGTATTCCGACCTCGAGTGCTGCGTGCGTACGAGCACCGGTGCGCGCTGTGCCGGCTGGGTCATCTGCCCCTATTGGATGCAGCGCACATCCTGCCGGACGTTCATGAGCGGGGAGACCCTGTGGTTCCCAACGGCCTCACCATGTGCAAGATTCACCATGCAGCGTACGACGTCAATATCATCGGTATCCGGCCGGACCGCGTCGTCGAGGTGCGCTCCGACATCCTCACCGAGATTGACGGGCCGATGCTGCGCCACGGTCTGCAGGAGATGCACGGCTCGGTGATCTTCTTGCCGCGGCACTGCCGCGACCACCCCGACCCCAGTCGTCTGGAGGAGCGCTACGAGCAGTTCCGAGCCGCCTAAGCGCGTCAGGTGGTTCTCGACTGACAAGCCGCTACGGTCGCCGGGCGCACAGCGGCGACATGCTTATCGCCGCCGCTCGCCGGTGGCGCCGAACGGCGGGTCCCCCGCACCCGCCATTCGGCGGCCAGCATCCGCGACACGACCAGGTCGCGCCAGGGGCCGCCATAGCACCTGTGCCTCCCGGCGAGGGAGCTAGCGGGAATATTCTTTCGATACGGGTCACCAGACCATCATTGTTGGATCATGAGCGGGTCACGGGGATTTCATGGCGCAAAGCGTCCGCTACGGGCTGCTTGGTCCGGTCGAGGTGCACCTGGATGGTGTGTCGGTCGCGCTCGGAGGCCCTCTCTCGCAAGCGGTGCTGGCCGCGTTACTGATCGAGCCCAACCGGGCCGTTCCGCTGGACCGCATCGTCCTCGCCGCATGGGGCGAGGACGCCCGCGACGGTGCTCGCGTCCAAGCCCGCAACCGCGTATCAGCGCTGAGACGGCTGCTCGGCGACGTCCGGGAAGGCTCACCGATCGAGACGACGCCGACCGGGTACCGTATCCGGCTCGGCTCAGGGCAGCTTGACGTCGAGACCTTCGAAGCCCATCGGGCCACCGCCGCGAGCGTGCTGCAGCGCGCTGGCCCGGCCGGGCGGGCCGGGCTCGAGGCGGCGGTCGACGAGCTGACCCGCGGTCTTGCCCTGTGGCGTGGCCCGGCCATCGACACCGTGGGAGCGCCGTTGTTGCGCGCGGCCGCCAGCCGACTGGACGAGGCCCGGCTGAGCGCCCGCGAACGGCGGATCGAGCTGCTTCTCCGGCTTGGCCGGCACGCTGAGGTGATCGGCGAACTTGGTGCGTTGGTGGCCGAGCATCCGTGGAACGAACGGCTCGTCGCCCACCTGATGACCGCCCTGTACCGGGCCGGGCGACAGCGCGAGGCATTGGAGTCTTTCGAACAGTGTCGCGTCCGGCTCGCCGGCGACCTCGGCATCGATCCTGCGCCCGAGCTGGCCGGGCTCCGAGATGTCATCCTGCGCGGCGGCGCGGCCCTCACCGCAACGGAGAGTTGGGATGCCACGGAAGGTTGGGATGCCACGTCGGCCGAGTCGTCGGCCGCCACGGTGGTGCCAGCGCAGCTGCCGCCGGATGTGCACAGCTTCACCGGTCGCGTCGCCGAGTTGGCCGCACTTGACGCCCTTGTGACCAAGATCGGCGACGAGGGCACCGCGCTGCCGATCTCCGTGGTGTCGGGGGCTGCGGGCGTGGGCAAGACCACCTTGGCCGTGCATTGGGCCCATCGGGTCGCCCGCCAGTTTCCGGATGGGCAGCTCTACCTCAACCTGCACGGGTTCGATGCGTCCAGAAAGGCTGTCGACGCGGCCGAGGCCGTGCGCGATCTGCTGGAGGCGTTCGGCGTTGCGCCTGAGAACGTACCGGCCGGCCGGGCCGCGCAGATTGGTCGGTATCGGAGTCTGCTGGCCGGCAAACGGGTGCTGTTGGTGCTCGACAACGCTCGCGACGCCGAGCAGGTGCGGGCGTTGCTGCCCGGCTCACCGGGATGTTTGGTGGTGGTGACCAGCCGCAGTCAGTTGACCGCTTTGCTGGCCACGCACGACGCCCGGACGCTGCGGCTCGATCCGCTCTCGGTCGGTGAGGCGGCGCAGCTGCTTGCCCGACGCATCGGAGCGGACCGGG
Organism: Micromonosporaceae bacterium; assembly: GCA_050264675.1. Classification (GTDB taxonomy): domain Bacteria; phylum Actinomycetota; class Actinomycetes; order Mycobacteriales; family Micromonosporaceae; genus JBLNGJ01. The sequence continues at coordinate 5,555 of JBLNGJ010000174.1, read as the reverse complement.
TCCTCGCCGAGCCGGACGCGGTCGCGGCGATCGTCAGTCGGTGCGCAGGCCTGCCGCTGGCGTTGGCGATCGTGGCCGCAAAGGCCGCCACTCGTACCGGTTTTCCGTTGCGGGCGCTCGCCGACGAGTTGGGTCAGTCCCGTGGTGGCCTCGACGCGTTCAACGGCGCCGACGTAGCCACCGATGTGCGAACGGTCTTCTCCTGGTCGTACGACCGATTGAGCGTCGGTGCCGCACGGCTGTTCCGGCTGCTGGGCCTGCATCCGGGCCCGGATATCGCCCTGGCCGCGGTGGCGAGCCTGGCCGGCGCGCCGGCCAGCCGGGTCAAGCCGCTGCTGGACGAGCTGGCCGAGTCGCACCTGATCGCCGAGAATTCCCCGGGTCGGTACACGGTGCACGACCTGCTGCGGGCCTACGCGGACGAACTCGTGCACACGGTCGACGCCGAACCTGACCGGTGCGCCGCCACCCAACGGATGCTGGACCACTACCTGCAAGCGGCGTACGCCGGCTCCCTCATGCTCTACCCGCACCGCTACCCGATCGCCCCGCTGGCGCCCGCGGACGGCGTCGCCACGGTTGACTTAGTCGACCACGCGGGGGCGCTGGCCTGGTTCGGGCGGGAGTATTCCGTGCTGCTCGCCGCGATCCGCATGGCCACCGATGCCGGACACGACGCACACGTCTGGCGACTGGCCTGGTGTGTCTTCGTCTACCTGGATCGGCAGGGTCACTGGGAGGAACACGCCGCGGCGCAGCACCTCGGGCTGAAGGCCGCGCAGCGGCTAGGCGACCCGGTCGGTCAGGCCCACTCACACCACCTCCTGGGCGGCGCGTATACGTTCCTGCATCGTTACGACGAGGCCCACGCACACTACGGGCAGGCGATCGATCTGTTCGATGCGACCGATGACCAGGTCGGCCGGGCGCATAGCCACCTCAACCGTGCGCTGACCTTCGAGCATGAGGAACGCCTGGAGAGCGCGCTGCACCATGCCCAGCAGTCGCTGGACCTCTTCCGCGTGGCCGACCACCGATCGGGCCAAGCCAAGGCCCTCAACGCGGTCGGCTGGTACCAGGCCTTGCTGGGCTGTCCGGCGGCGGCCCTGATCAACTGCCAACGGGCCCTCGACCTGCTCGACGAGCTGGACGATCAGTACGGCCTGGCGCTGACCTGGGACAGTCTCGGCTACGTCCATCACCTCCTCGGTGACCATGACGGCGCGAGGCTGAGCTACCAGCGCTCGGTCGACCTGTGGCAGCAGCTCGGCGATCGCCACAACGAGGCCGCGGTGCTGCAGCGGCTCGCTGACAGCCGCCACACCGCCGGCGACCAACGCGAGGCGGAAGGCGCCTGGCAGCGCGCCCTGGTCATACTCGACGACCTCGCGCACTCCGACGCCACCGATGTGCGACACAGGCTCGCCTCGACGAGCGCGGCAACCGCCCGGCCAAACTCAATCGCGGGTTCAGCGGACCGACTTTCGGGCGTAGAGCGTGCGGGCCCAGGCGTATCCCCCAGCGATCATGACGGCGCACCAGGCGAAGGCGAGCCATCCGTGCCGGCCGGGGGTCGTGCCGGCGAGGAGCGCACGGGTGGTCTCGATGAAGGCGGTGAACGGTTGCCAGTCGGCAAACCATTGCAGCCAGGTCGGCATCGATTCGGTGGGAACGAAACCGCTGCCGAGGAAGGGAAGAAGCGTGAAGATCATCGGCGTGTTACTGGCGGCTTCGACGGTCTTGGCGCTCATGCCCATCGCGACCGCGACCCAGGCGGTGGCATAGCACACGAGGGCGAGGAAGAGCGTCAGGGCCAGCCAGTCGAGGGTGGCCGCGGTCGGTCGTAGGCCCATGAGAACGCCGACACCGAGGACGACGGCCAGGCACAGCAGCCCTTGGATTGTGTTGCCGAGGACGTGTCCATTGAGGACCGCGGCACGCGAGATGGCCATCGAGCGGAACCGGGCGACGATGCCCTCGGTCATGTCCTGGGCGATGCCGATTGCGGCGCTGGAGGCGATGCCGGCTACGCCGATGAGCAGGATGCCGGGCACGACGTAGGCGAGGTAGTCCTGAGTCGCACCGGCGCTGCCGCGACCCGGGAGGCCGGCTCCGAGCGTGCCACCGAAGACGTAGACGAACAACAGCAGGAGCACGACCGGGATGCCGATGACGAAGCCGGTGAGCCCCGGATAGCGGCGCATGTGGATCAGGTTGCGGTGCAGCATCGTGACCGAGTCGGAGACGGTCGTGTTGACGGTGCTCATGCGTTCTCCTTGGTGCGGCTGTTGTTGGTGAGAGCGAAGAAGACGTCGTCGAGGCTGGGAGCGCGGAGGCTGACGCGCGCGGTCCGGACGTCGCTCATCTCGAGCAGGGCTTGGCGAAGCCCGTCGGCAGTGCCGTCGACCGGGATCTCGCGTACGGGCGCATGGTCGGGGCTGTGAATGATGAGCACCTCGGACCCGACGCGAGACTTGAGCTCTCCGGGGGAGCCCGCACCGACAATGCGGCCGTGGTTGAGAACGGCGACGCGGTCGGCGACCCGGTCCGCCTCTTCGAGGTACTGGGTGGTGAGGAGGATGGCGGCTCCGTCGGCGAGGAGCTCCCGGACGATGTCCCACATCGTCTGCCGGCTCGGCGGGTCGAGTCCGGTCGTCGGCTCGTCCAGGAAGATGACCTTCGGGGCGCCGACGAGGGTCATCGCGAGATCGAGCCGGCGTCGCAGGCCGCCCGAGTAGGTTGTGACCGGCTTGCGGGCGGCGTCGGTGAGGTCGAACCGATCCAGTAACTCGGCGACTCGACGGCGGGCGGCCTTCGGGCCGAGATGGCGCAGCTTGGCCATGAGTCGCAGGTTCTCCTCGCCGGTCAACAACCCGTCAACGGCCGCGAACTGGCCGGTCAGGCCGATCGCGGCGCGGACGCCGTCGGGGTCGCGGGCAAGGTCGTGACCGGCGATCGTGACGGTGCCGGCGTCTGGGCGGACCAGGGTGGAGAGAATGTGGACGGTGGTGGTCTTGCCGGCGCCGTTCGGGCCGAGCAGCGCGAACACGCTGCCGGCGGCGATGTCGAGATTGATGCCGTCGAGGACGGTGTGGTTGCCGTAGGCCTTGCGTAGCCCCACAGCCGTGATGACGCTCGTCATGACGATGGTTCCTTTCGGTGCAGGGCGGTGGCCCGACGGATGATGACCTCGCCGTAGTTGGCGCGAAGACGCAGCTCCACGGTGCGATCGCTGGCGGCGGCGTCCGGGTCCGGGGTGAGTTCGTTACGGACCCGGCCATGGGCCGAGGCGGCATCGATCCAGGCGGCGACGCCGGTCGGGACGCCCACATCGACGTCGGCGTAGCCGTTTTCGATGCGGATCGTGCCGCCGTTGACCTCCCGGACGCGGATGGGTCCGTGGGCGCTGCGCGCGGTCACGTCGGCCAAGGCTCGGTCGATCGTCAGCGCTCCGGATGTGGCGACCTCCACGTCACCCGCGGCGGTGCCGATCTCGATCGTGCCGTGTGAACCACGAAGCCGGGCATCGCCGTGGACCTCGGCGATGCGGAGCGCACCATAGCCCGCGGTAGCGTCGAGCCGACCGGTTACCTCGGCGATATCGACGCTGCCGTACGGCGCTTCGAGGACGAGGTTGGCGACGGTGTCCGCGGTGACGCCGCCGTACTTCGCGACGATGCGGCAGTCTCCGAGCGCGCCGCGGGCCCGGACCGACCCGTACGCGGTCTCGACCGTGACCCGCGACCCGGTTGGCAGTTCACACCGCACGTCGATCGAATCGCTCTTACCGAACAGGCTGAGCCGGCGGGGCACGGCGACGCGCAGCCGGCCACCGTCGAACGTAACCGTAGTCTCGCGAGCGAGCGACACATCTCCGCTGCGGCTGGGTTTGCTCGGTGAGACCTCGACCAGGGCATCGGTGCGATCCGATGCGATGACCTCGACGAAGCCACCACCGACGTTGAGGTCGAGGTCGATGGGGCCGGAGACGTCGTAACTGGGCACAGCTGACCTCCACATGGGTGTGCCGGATCGGTCCGCCTCGCGGCGGACGACGCATTGCTTGCTCGGCTCCGCAGGCGTCGCCCCGGAGCGGAGGATGACTAACGGGCCCAGCCGGTGAAGCTGTCTCCTTGTCGGGTCTCGCGCCTCGCGGCGCGGCGGGCGTTTGGCTCCAGGGCGGCGGCGATCGCACGGACGAACCAGGAGTTCACCGATAACCCTTCCTCGGCGGCCGCTCGCTCGACCCTGGTCTTGAGCCGGTCCGGCAGCCGCAGCGTGGTCCGAGAGGTGACCGTGTCGTCGAGTGGCTCGGCCGAAACCCCCTCCCCGTTCGTGGGCGGCGGTTCGGCGGAACCCATCTCCGGGGTCGGTGGACGAGTCACCAACAGGTGTGGATCGCGCCCCCGCAACACGACATCGACCGACCCGGGCGCGATCTCCCGCGTGATCTCGCTGGCCGCGTCGCTCAGAACCCCGAGCACCATGAGCCGCGCCGCGGCGTCGAGAGCCGCACTGAGCCGCTCGGCAACCGCCCGCGCGTCGGAGTCACCGGTCTCGGCCGCCGCAGCCAGCTGCGACTGGAGGTCGGAGACGTACCGGTCGAGGTCCATGACACCATCATAGCACCGCTATGGTGTCGTAGCAATGCTCTATGACACCACATGACACCACGGCGGCGCGCGACGGACGCGGGCTGGACTAATGGGCCCGCCCGGCCGGCAGCGCCTCGAATGTATCGGCACATTCACCCCGGGCGACGCCGCTGCGCTGGCACCGCGCCCGCCGCTGGACCCTCGAAATCATGCCAGTAGCCCCGAACGGCCCGGGGCTACTGACGGGCTAGTGAGCGACGTCTACGACGAGGCGGGTCGGCTGGTTCAACACCATCACCCGGAAGCCGTGCCGGCTCGCCGTGCTGACGAACGCCGACGCGGTGCCATTGTCGTATACCGACCAGGACAGGCTCCTCAGGTGGGTCAGTCCGAACTGGACGGTGTGCGGACCGGCGACCTCGGCCGGCATGTTCTGCCTATCCCCCTTGTCGTAGGTCGCGGCAGCTTCTCGAGAAGGCCGCGACCATACGACGCGAAGCGACTACTCGGGGTTTACCGGGCCGCTACCTCGGCCGCCTGACCGGCGTTCCCAGCGCGGCGCATCCGGCCGCTGTACGCCGACGGGTGAAACGAGCTGCCGGACGCGCCGCCTCGCCGAGGCTCACAGCCTTATGGCAACGACACTAGGTTATGACCACGGAACTGAAATGGGCGCGCGTGTGCGGGCGGCGGCTGCGGCGGCACGGTCTGGCATCCCCGTTGGCCGAGGGTGGTCCGGCCAGCGCTGCGGCCGCGATGTGTGGCACGCATGCCCAGGTTCTGTCGGCGGCCGAGGTGTCGATCGGCCTGCGACTGGCCGGTGCGACCCGAACCGACGTTCAGCACGCGTTGTGGTCGGAGCATACCCTGATCAAGACCTTCGGTCCTCGCGGAACCATCCACCTGTTACCCGCCAACGAGTTGGCGTTGTGGTGCGGCGCGCTCGGTTCCGTACCGCCA
>JBLNGJ010000173.1:0-5919 GCA_050264675.1 Micromonosporaceae bacterium | reverse complement strand
CGCGGACGCGTACTTGGCCGCGTACGCGAGGATCACCACGTCGGGGTGACCGGCGGCGTCAAGGGCGCGCCGGCACGCGCCGACCTGGCCGTCCATCATTCCGGACAGGCCGATGGCGTGGACGCCGGCGGCGGCCTGCGCCAACGCCATGTCGGCGTACCGGACGAGGGTGGCGTCGTTGTCCACGCTGCCGTCATCGGCGAGCACGCCGCAGTGGCCGTGGGAGGTGAACTCGTCCAGGCACAGGTCGCCCATGACGACCGTGCTGTCGCCGACCTCCGAGATCACGTCCCGGATCGCCACGTTGAGGATGCCGTCGGGATCCGTGGCGCCGGAGCCGACCGGGTCACGCCGGTCGGGAACTCCGAAGAGCATCAGCCCACCGACACCTGCGGAGACCGCCTCGGCGGCCGCCTTCCGCAGCGACTCCCGGGTGTGCTGCAGCACCCCCGGCAGCGAGGTGACCGGCCGGGGCTCGGTCAGACCCTCCCGGATGAACATCGGCAGCACCAGCTCGCCCGGCGCCGGCCTGGTCTCCTCCACGAGGCGACGCAGGGCGGCAGAGTGCCGCAGACGGCGGGGACGGGAGTCCGGATAGGCCATCGCGCACCTCCCCAATCGACGAGCTTAGATTAGCGGAATCTCAGTGCCGTGGGACCCTGCACCTTTGACCCCCGGCGCTGCTTGGCCGGCATCGCGGCGAGCTTCTCGCGCAGCTCCACCGCGTAGGTCGCGAGCGCCTCGACCAGGTCGGGTACCGCCGCATGGGCCGGCTGCACGTCGACCCGCAGCCCGAACTCGGCGGCGGTGTCGGCCGTCTTCGGCCCGATCACGGCGACCACCGTGCGGGTGTGCGGCTTGCCGGCGATGCCGACCAGGTTGCGCACCGTGGAAGAAGACGTGAAGAGCACGGCGTCAAAGCCGCCGCTCTTGATCGCGTCCCGGATCTCGGCCGGCGGGGGCGCCGCGCGCACGGTCCGGTAGGCCGTGACGTCGTCGACCTCCCAGCCGAACTCGATGAGGCCGGCGGCCAGCGTCTCGGTGGCGATGTCGGCCCGCGGCAGCAGCACCCGGCCGACTGGGTCGAGGATCTCATCGTGCGGCGAGAACTCGGCCAGCAGGCCCTCACTGGTCTGCTCGCCACTGGGCACGAGCTCGGGCCGGATGCCGAAGGACCGCACCGCGTCGGCCGTCGCCTCACCGATGCAGGCGATCTTCACGCCACCGAAGTGGCGCGCGTCGAGGCCGTGCTCGGCGAACTTCTCCCACACCGCACGGACGGCGTTGACCGACGTGAAGATGGTCCACGCGTAGCGGCCGTCGACCAGGCCCTTGATGGCCCGCTCCATCTGCGCCGGCGTGCGCGGCGGTTCGACCGCGATGGTCGGCACTTCGCAGGGCATGGCGCCGTACGCGCGCAGCCGCTCGCTCATCGCACCGGCCTGCTCCTTGGTGCGGGGTACGAGCACCTTCCAGCCGAAGAGCGGTCGGTTCTCCCACCAACCGAGCTTCTCGCGGTGGGCCAGGCCCGGCCCGAACGTGAGCACCACCCGGCCGGAGAAGCCGAGCGCGGCGGCGACGAAGTTGTCCACCGTGGACGATGTTGTGTGCTGCGTCTCGCCGGTGCCGTCACCGGTCACCGCGACCGCGGTCGTACCGTCGACCCCGGCACCGAGCAGCCCGTCGCGGATCGCGGCGAGGTCACCGGCGTCGACGGTGACGGCGGCACCGCGCGGCAGCGCGGCGGCGAGCGCGTCGAAGTTGACCGCCTGGACGTCGTCAACGTCCACAGTGGTTCGTACGCCGGGCAGGTCGACGCCGGCGTAGGTGGCCACCGAGGCGGCCCGGGAAAGGCCCGGCACCACTTCGAACGGAACCGCGGTGCGGGCTACCGCCTGCACCTCCTTGACCACCGACTCGTGCTCGAACGGGTCACCGGCAACGAGATGCACGGCCCGCAGCCCGGACCGGGCGGTGGAGAGCAGCACCTTGGCCACATCGCCCGGCACGCCCTCGGCCGGACTGAACTCGGTGGTCTCGCCGGCTTCGGCCCGCACCGCGGCGAGCAGCGCGTCGGGCACGGCCCGGTCGAAGACGATGTGGTCGGCGCCGGCCAGGGCGGCTTCGGCCCGTCGGGTCAGCAGGCCCGGGTCGCCCGGGCCGGCTCCGACAAAGGCGATGCGGCCAACGGATTTGCGGGTACGGGTCATTCAGGCACTCCCAGTACGGTCGCGGCGCCTTCAGCGAGCAGCTCGGCGGCGAGCCGGCGGCCCACATCGGCGGCATCAGTGAGCGATCCGGTGCTGGAGAGTCGCACGGCACTCGAGCCGTCGACACTCAACACAGCACCGCGGAGATAGATCTCCCACTCGCCGTCGTCGGTCTCGGCGACATCGGCGAGGGCGGCGACCGGTGCACTGCAGCCGGCCTCCAGGGTGGCGAGCAAGGCCCGTTCCGCGGTCACCGCGGCCCGGGTCGGCCCGTCGTCGAGGCACGAGAGCAGCTCGACGAGGCCGGCATCGGCGCTGCCACACTCCACGGCGAGCGCACCCTGCGCGGGCGCGGGCAGCATGATCATGGGGTCGAGCAGCTCGGTGGCCTCGGCCGCGCGGCCCAGGCGACGGAGCCCGGCGGCGGCGATCACGATGGCGTCGAGCTCCCCGTCGGCCACCTTACGCAGCCGAGTGTCCACATTGCCACGGATCGGCACGCAGTCCAGCCCGCGGCCGAGCGCGTTGAGCTGGGCCACCCGCCGCAGCGCCCCGGTGCCCACGCGGGTGCCCGGCCCCAGCTCGGCCAGCAGGCGGCCGTCCCGGCTGACCCGCGCGTCGCGCGGGTCGTCCCGGGTCGGCACCGCGGCGATGCAGAGACCGTCGGCGGGCGCGGTCGGCAAATCCTTGTACGAGTGGACGGCGAAGTCGATCTCTTTGGCGTGCAGCGCCTCGCGCAACGCCGAGACGAACACCCCTACGCCGAGCTTCTGCACCGGCGCGCTCGACCGGTCGCCGGCGGTGACAATCTCCACCAGCTCGACCGGCTCGCCGGTCGCCGTGGTCAGCGCGTCGGCCACCATGCGCGACTGCGCGATGGCGAGCGCACTGCCCCGGGTGCCCAGCCGCAGACCCATCAGCCGGCCTCCTCGACGTCGACAGCCCGGCCAAGGTCCTGTTCGGACGATGCCACGCTGAGGTCGAACAGGTCACGCAGCATCGCCGCGTACTGGTCGCCGCCTGGAGTGACCGCCAGCTGACGGACCCGGACGGTCGGCGAGTGCAGCAGCTGCTGCACCACCCGGTGCACCGCGTGCGCCACGTCGGCCCGCTGCTCCGCGGTCAGGTCCGGCCGGCGCTGGGACAACCGGCGCAACTCGGCCGCGACCACCTCGTCGGCCCGGGCCCGCAACGCCGCCACCGTGGGGGCTACATCGGCTCCGCGCAACCACGTCCGGAACGACTCGACCTCGGTCGCGACGATCGCCTCGGCCGCCTCCCGTTCCGCGCCCGAAGGCTCGTCGACGCGCGACGATGCGAGCCGGCCTATGTCCACCAGGGACACTCCCGGCAGGGCGGCCACGCCAGGATCAACGTCCCGGGGCACGGCGAGATCGAGGATCAGCAGCGTCCGGCCACCCCGGCGATCCATCGCGTCAGCCACCACCGGCGTGGTCAGGACCGCGTCGGGCGAAGCGGTCGCACAGACGATGACATCCACAGTGGAGAGTGTGGCCGACAGCCCGCCGACGTCGACAGCCGACGCGCCGTGCAGTGCGGCGAGACGTTGGGCCCGTTCGGCTCCCCGGTTACTGACGTAAAGCGGGTCGGCCCCGGCCCGGGCGAGCGTGGCGAGGGCGAGCGCACCCATCGAGCCGGCGCCCATCACGAGGGCCGAGCGCCCCGCGTACGCCGACGGCTCGGTCGAGCCGGCGCCGACCGCGAGGGCCGCGGTGACCACGCTGCGACCGGCCCGGTCGATGCCGGTCTCCGCGTGCACCCGCTTGCCGACCCGCAGCGCCTGCTGCATCAGCTCGTGCAGGAGCCGGCCGGCCGAGCTCACGTCGGCGGCGAGCCCGTAGGCGTCGCGCAGCTGGCCAAGAATCTGCGCTTCGCCGACGACCATCGAGTCCAGGCCGGCGGCGACCCGCAGCGCGTGCCGCACGGCGTCGGCGTCGTAGTGCACGTAGAGGTTGGCCGCGAGGTCGGCCACGCCGAGGCCGACGCGTTCGGCGAGCACGGTGCCGATCTCGGCCAGCCCGCCGTGGAAGCTGGTCACCGCCGCATACACCTCGACCCGGTTACACGTGGACAGCAGCGCCGCCTCGTTGACGTGCGGCTGGGCCACCAGCGCCGCGAGCACGTGGGGCGCGCTCTCCGGCGATACCGACAGGCGCTCGAGCAGCTCCACGGCCGCGGTGTGGTGGGAGACACCGACCACGAGCAAGTTCATGGCAGCACCACCTCGTCAACCTCCGCCGACCCAACCAGCACCGCGCCGTTCGGCGAGAGCGCCGCGGACGCCTTGCGGTGCTCATGGAAGGAGAGGATCTGCAGCTCCACCGCGAGATCGACCTTGCGCACGTCGACGCCCTCGGGCACGGTCAGCACGCACGGGGCGAAGTTGAGGATGCTCGTCACGCCGGCGGCGACGAGACGGTCGGCGACCGACTGGGCGGCGTGCACCGGCGTGGCGATGACCGCGATGGCGATGCCGGACTCGGAGACGATCGACTCGAGCTCGTCGATGTGCTGGACGGCCATCCCGTTGATCTGCTCGCCGACGCGGGCCGGGTCGGCGTCGATGAGCGCGGCGATGCGGAACCCGCGGGTGGCGAACCCGCCGTAGCCGGCGAGCGCGTGGCCGAGGTTGCCGATGCCGACCAGCGCGACCGCGCGGTGCAGGGTGAGTCCGAGCACGAACTCGATCTGACCGACCAGCAGATCCACGTCGTAACCGACGCCGCGGGTGCCGTAGGAGCCGAGGTGGGACAGGTCCTTGCGGAGCTTGGCCGAGTTGACCCCGGCCGCGCCGGCCAGCGCCTCGCTCGAGACCGTCTCGTGGCCGGCCTCGGCGAGGTGATGCAGGGCGCGCAGGTACTCGGGCAGGCGGGCGACGGTGGCTTCCGGAAGGTCGGGGAAGTCTGGACCGGGATCGTCCCGCTGGGGTGATCCGATACCGTTGCGTTGCTGGGTCATTGGGCTCCGTGCCGAGTGGCTGCAGATAAATGCGAACCGAAGCAGAGTCTCGCCTTCCGGCTGCGCTCAAGGATTCGCCGCGTTAACAGCCTAGGCGCTTGTGAAGGCCTGCACAAATCGCGATCTTGCTGAGAACTAGCCGCAACCGTGCTGCGCGAGCCAGGTCGCGACCTCGGCGACCGGTGACCGGCCCTCGCCGGAGCGCCACGCGTCGAGGTACGGCCACGGCCAGACCACGCCGCGGCGCACCGCCCAGTCACCGGTTGCGGCGCACGGCGGCGAGATGCCGAAATGAAGGTGGCACGCACCGGCATCGCCGGTACGCCCGACCCACCCGATCACGGCACCGGCCACGACCCGCGAACCGGCACCGAGGCCGTCCATGATCGAGGAGAGGTGCGAACCGTAGTAGCGCACACCGTCCTCGCCGAGGATGGACACCGACAGGCCGCCACGGTCGGCACCGAGGTTGGTTCGGGGATCCCACCGGTCGACCCGGCTCAGCTCCAGCACGACACCGTCGGTGACGGCACGCACCGGCCGGCCACACGGGGCCATGATGTCGCTGGCCGGGTAGTCGTGATGGGTGTGCGCGTACGAGGTTGAGCCCTCGACCGGGAAGACGTAACGGTACGGGCCGGCCGCGAACGCGGGCGCCGCGCTGGACGACGGCACGGCCGCCGTCTCCGGGAGCGTCGAAGCGGTCGGCGTGGCTGGCTGGCGGGCGGCG
>JBLNGJ010000172.1:0-3477 GCA_050264675.1 Micromonosporaceae bacterium | reverse complement strand
CCGGCAGGTCGGCCAGCTCCGGCAGGTAGGTGCCGCACGGCTCGTCGAGATCGAGGTGCCCCGAGTCCCGCAGCGACAACGCGGCCAGGCCGGTGATGGACTTGGTCAGCGAGTAGATGCGGAAGATGGCGTCGCCGGTCATCGGCTGACCGGCGGCGGCGTCCCGGTGGCCGACCACCGTCTGCCACACGGTGTGGCCGCCGCGGTGCACCAGCGCGGCAGCGCCCGGGATCTCGCCGGCCGCGACCCGGGCCTCGAGCTCCGCCGTGATCTGGTCGAGCCGGGCGGGGCAGAGACCAGTCGCGCCGGGATCGCCGTCCTCAGGCCGGAGGGTCGAAGCGTCCATCTATCACCGTCCATCCTCCATCGACCACGAGACAGGCCCCCGTGACGAAGCTGGCCGCGTCGCCGGCGAGGTAGACGACCGCGCCGGCAATCTCGGACGGCTGGGCCCAGCGGCCCAGCGCGCTCTTGCGGGCGTACGCCTCGTACCACTGCGGGTGGTCGCGGATCTGCGCGGTGAGTGGGGTTTCGACTACCCCGGGGGCGATCGCGTTGGCCCGGACCCCATACGGGCCCAGCTCGGCGGCGAACACCCGCAGCAGCTGCACCACGCCGGCCTTGGTCGCCGCGTACACCCCCTGACCAGGTTCGACGGTGAGCGCCCGGATCGAGCTCAGCCCGATGACCGACCCCCGCCCCCGATCGGCCATGCCCGGACCGAACGCCCGCAGCAGGGTGAAGACCGCGCGCAGGTTCAGGTCGAGGACGGCGTCGATCTCCTCCGGCGACTGGTCGAGCAGGCGCTTGCGGACATTGGTGGCCGGGGTGAAGACCAATACGTCCACCCGGTCCAGCGCGACCGCGGCGGCCTGTACCGCGGCGGCGTCGAGCAGATCCAGCTGGTAGGCGGAGGCACCGCGGGCGTCCTTCGCCGTCTGTTGCGCGCTCTGCAGATCGCGATCGGCGCAGATGACCTCGGCCCCGTGCGCGGCCAGTGCGAGCGCAGACTCGCGCCCGATGCCGCTGCCCGCTCCGACCACGACCGCCCGCCGCCCGTCGAGCCGGAACAACCGGTCGTAGCCGGCGATCCCGCTCATGTCGTCGGCCCGGGCACGAGCGGTCCGATGGCGTGGGTGAAGCGTTCGAAGATCCCGGGTGCGGTCAGGTGCGCGGTGGCCCGTGGCCCGGCCGGCCCCGCCCCGGTACCGATCGGCACCAGAATCAAGTGCGGCCCGTCGGAGGCGATCGCGGCCTGAAACCGGGTCACCAGCTCGTCGGTCCGGGCCCAGGTGGTCGGCTGGGCGCCGGTCGACTCGTAGCACCCGTTGTCGAAGTCAATGTGGACGATCGGCAGTGGCGCGGCGGCGCCGCTGTCCATTGTCAACGCAGTGGCCTCCGTTCCGGGGTTCGTCGGGCCGGGTCAGCGGGTCCGGAGCAGGGTCAACAGGTGGTCGGCCGGTGTCTCCGGCAGGTCTGTGTGGCCAACTTCGATCCCGAGGTCGCGCTCGGCGCAAATGCCCCGCATGATCTCGTCCAGCTCGCCCGGGCGCAGCCGGTGTTCGCGCCCACGGGCGGCGTAGAACTTCACCACCGTTGCCGGGTCGAGGCTGCCGTGCGGCGGGAGCACGTCGGCCAGCCAGTCGAGACCGCCGGAGTAGTCGATGTCGAATGTGGACTCGTCGAAGACCGCCTCGAGGCAGCCGTGGCGGCGCGCAGCGTCGATCACGGGCAGGTCGCGGGCGTAGAGGCCGAGCCGGTAGCTCAGGCGGGCCTCGCCGCCGACCCGCAGCGCGCCGATCACCTCGGTCAACGCCACGTTCAGCTCGGTCACGGTGAACCGGTTGAGCAACCGATCGGCCAGCACCGACCGGAACCGCGCGGCCGCCAGGGCCCCCGTCCGCGTGACGTCGGCCAACAGGTAGCTGGCCCGGTCGCCCAGGGCGGACCGGAGGTCGGCCAGCATCACCGGAGAGAAGTCGCACACGGTCAGTTCGAGCCCGCACGCCAGGGCGGCCCGGGCCAGCCGGGCGGTGCTGGCGCCGATCAGGAGCACCGACGCGCCGGCCTCCAGCCCGGCCAGGTACTGCCGGCAGCCAGCGTCGGACGGACCGCCGTCGTAGTCGGCGTTCCAGTAAGCGCCACCCAGCAGGTCCCAGGCCTCGGCCTTGGGATTGGGCGGCCATGGCCGCACATCAGTCACCAACATCGCTCCCCGTCAGCGGTTGCAAATCCACAATGGATCGTCAGGTCAGAAGACCACGGTCTTCAGGCGGGTCATCGCCGTCATCGCGTAGCGCACCCCCTCCCGTTTCACCCCGCGGCAGGATTGGCCGGAGGTGGCGAAGGCACCGACCCAACGGCCGTCGATGAGCACTGACTCGACTACCTCCGCCACAGTCACGACGCCACCTCGTCACGATGCCGGTCGATCGGCCGGACACCCTTGCGGCGCAACAGGTCCTCGGCCAACTCGGCGATCTGGGCGGCGAGAGTGTCCGGCGGCTGGGTCCCGTCGAGCACGAGGTAGGCCGGCGAGGCTCCCCACGGCTGCTCGCGGAATGCGGTGCGGATCGCCTCCATCCGCCCCGGATCCTGCTCCTCCCAGGTGGGCGCGTCGCCGCGGCTGCGAATGCGGCTCAGTGCGACCGCCGCCGGCACGTCGAGGTACAGAGTCAGATCGGGGTCCGGGGTGTACCGGTTGATCTGGCGCACCCACTCCACCGGGGCCAGCCCGCGCGGGCCGGCGTAGGCGAGGTTGGTGAACACGTACCGGTCCGACAGCACGACGTACCCGTCCTGCATGCGGGGCACGACCTCGGTGCGCACGTGCCGGTAGGAGTCCGCCGCCGCGACCAGGCCGATCTCCGGGCCGATGACCGCCGCCCGGTTGGGCTCTGCCCCATCGGCCTCGTCGAGGTAGGCGCGCACCAGTGGGTCGGACCGGATGGCCGGCGTGGGCTGGCAGGTTAACAGCACCGGATAACGCGGGCGCAAATGCTCGGCCAGCCGCGCGATCTGCGTGGTCTTGCCCGAGCCGTCGATGCCACAGAAGACGATCAGGGCACCCTGCTCGGGCAGGCGGAGGCCCGGCGCGGTCGCGGTCATCGCCGGATCACCCGTCCGCCACTTTGACCACCGCGTCGAGCAGGTCGCGCAGTGCGCTCTCGTCGGTCTGGGGTGACATGATGGCGGCCCGCAGATAGGTCTGGCCGTCAAGCTGGGCCGAGGTGAGGTAGAACCGGCCTTCCTGGATCAGCCGCTTCCGGATGCGCAGCTGGTCGGCGACCCCGCCGGTGTAACGGAAGCACAGGATATTGCTCTCCGGCTCGTACGGGCACTCGAACCCGTCCCGGTCGCGCACCATCTCGCGCAGCAGTGCCGCCTTGTCGTACTGAGCCTCCACATAGGAGCGCAGCGCCCCCTCACCGGCCCAGGCCAAATTCAAGGCCAGCTTGAGCCCCAACGGGGGCTTCG
>JBLNGJ010000171.1:0-2509 GCA_050264675.1 Micromonosporaceae bacterium | reverse complement strand
GAGTACATGCACATCCAGGACCCGGAGGAGCGGCGCTGGATCCAGCATCGGGTCGAGCACCGCTACGAGAAGCCGTCCCACGAGGAGCAGAAGCACATCCTCAGCCGGCTCAACGCGGCCGAGGCGTTCGAGACCTTCCTGCAGACCAAGTACGTGGGCCAGAAGCGCTTCTCGCTCGAGGGCGGTGAGTCGCTGATCCCGCTGCTGGACGAGATCCTGCGGGCCACTGCGGAGAACGGCCTGGACGAGGTCGTCGTCGGGATGGCCCATCGCGGTCGGCTCAACGTGCTCGCCAACATCGTCGGCAAGCCGTACGAGAAGATCTTCTCCGAGTTCGAGGGGCACCTGGACCCCAAGTCGGCCCACGGATCCGGTGACGTGAAGTACCACCTCGGCATGACCGGCAAGTTCACCACGCCCGACGGCGAGCACGCGACGACGGTCAGTGTCGTTGCCAACCCTTCGCACCTGGAGGCGGTCGACCCGGTGCTCGAGGGCATCGTGCGGGCCAAGCAGGACCGCATCGACCTCAAGCTCGAGGGCTACACGGTGCTGCCACTACTGGTGCACGGCGATGCCGCCTTCGCCGGCCAGGGCGTGGTCGCGGAGACGCTGAACCTCTCGCAGCTGCGCGGTTACCGCACCGGCGGCACCATGCACGTGGTGGTGAACAACCAGGTCGGCTTCACCACGGCGCCGGAGTACTCGCGCTCGTCCCTTTACAGCACCGACGTGGCCCGCATGATCCAGGCGCCGATCTTCCATGTCAACGGCGACGACCCCGAGGCGGTCGTGCGCGTGGCCCGGTTGGCCTTCGACTATCGCCAAGCCTTCAACAAGGACGTGGTGCTCGACCTGGTCTGCTACCGCCGCCGCGGTCACAACGAGGGCGATGACCCCTCGATGACCAACCCGCTGATGTACCAGATCATCGACTCGAAGCGCAGCGTCCGCAAAATCTACACCGAGGAGCTGATCGGACGGGGCGACATCTCGCTCGAGGAGGCCGAGGAGTCCCTACGCGACTACCAGACGCAGCTCGAGCTGGTATTCAAGGCCACCCGGGACGCGGCGTCGGCGACCACGGCGGCGCCGGCGCGGCGGCGTCGACCTGAGCCCGAGCCCGAGGTCGAGACGGCCGTCGACGCAGCGGCCATCCGTCGCGTCGGAGAGGCGCACCTGAACCTGCCCGACGGCTTCACTCCGCACAAGCGCATCGCGCAACTGCTCGAGCGGCGCGCCCGCATGGCGGTCAACGGCGACATCGACTGGGGCTTCGGCGAGATCCTGGCGCTCGGCACACTTGTCGGACAAGGGCTGACCGTGCGCCTGTCCGGCCAGGACTCGCGCCGGGGCACCTTCGTGCAACGGCACGCCGCCGTGGTCGACGCGCACACCGGCACCGACTGCCTGCCGCTGAAGTCGGTCGCCGACGCCGGTGGCGGCCGGCTGTTCATCCACGACTCGCTGCTCAGCGAGTTCGCCGTGATGGGCTTCGAGTACGGCTACTCGGTGGAGAACCCAGACGCCCTCGTGGTCTGGGAGGCGCAGTTCGGCGATTTCGTCAACGGAGCGCAGTCCATCGTGGACGAATTTGTCTCCTCCGGCGAGGTCAAGTGGGGGCAACGCTCATCGCTCACGCTGCTGCTGCCGCACGGCCACGAGGGCCAGGGCCCCGACCACACCTCCGGCCGCATCGAGCGCTACCTGCAGCTGTGCGCGGAGGACAACATCCGGGTGGCGGTGCCGACCACCCCGGCCAACCACTTCCACCTGCTGCGGCGTCAGGCGCTCTCACCCAAGAAGAAGCCACTGGTGATCTTCACGCCGAAGTCGTTGCTGCGCCACCGCCTCGCCATCTCGGCCGTAGCCGACTTCACCAGCGGCCGCTTCCAGCCGGTCATCGCCGACGCCGGCATCAACGGCCGGGCGTTGGACGTCGGCGCCGTGCGGCGGGTCATCCTGTGCACCGGCAAGATCTACTACGACCTGCTCACGGCCCGCGCCGAACGGGGCCGCACCGACACCGCGATCGTGCGGATGGAGCAGCTCTATCCGCTGCCGGTGGACGAGATCCGGGCCGCGCTGACCGCGTACCCGAACGTGGTCGACTGGGTCTGGGTGCAGGAGGAGCCGGCCAACCAGGGCGCCTGGTCGTTCATCGCGCTGAACCTCATCGACGACCTGGACGGCGTCCGGCTGCGCCACATCTCGCGACCGGCGGCGGCCGCGCCCGCGGCCGGGTCAAACCGCACTCACGACGGTGAGCAGGCCGCGCTGATCGACGCCGCCCTGCCCCGGGCGACGGGCTGAGGGCCGGACGTGTACTTCACCGACCGCGGTATCGAGGAGCTGGCCCAGCGGCGGGCCGGTGAGAGCCTCGACGTGGAGTGGCTGGCCGAGCGGCTGCGCGACTTCCTTGACCTGCACCCGGAGTTCGAGACCGCGATCGAGCGCCTGGCGACATGGTTGGCCCGCCTCGACGACGAGGAGTGAACCGCTCTCGCCG
>JBLNGJ010000170.1:0-2946 GCA_050264675.1 Micromonosporaceae bacterium | reverse complement strand
GTCATCGGCGATGGGAAGGACGTTGAATACGCGCCCCAGTGCATCCATGTTGGTACCTCTCCCAGCGGGGGTCTATTGCCGCTGTTCTGAATTGGCCCCCGGCGGGGGTTGAATGCCGCCGGGGGCTGGTGGGATCAGGCGCGTTCCGCGATCTTCACGAAGGGCGAGAGAGTGGCGCCGTTGTTCTTCGGCGTGATCGCTGAGCGGATCCACGGGGTACCGTCGACGCGCTCGATGATGCGATAGGCCGTCTGGTCGTTCTGGAACTTGAAGTGCGGCGAACTCATGGCGGACATGACCTGCCGGTCGCCGATGAGGTAGAAGCCGAAGTCGACGAAGTTGATGTCGCCGGCGTCGCCGAGCGGGGGGACCTTCTCGGTGAAGATCACCGGACGGCCCAGGATCGTCACCGGCGGCCCGACGGCGCCGTTGTTGAGCCAGATCGCCGACCCGCCGGTGCCCACCGACAGCGCCATCGTGGCCAGCTCCGGGAAGGTGTTGATCGACGCGACCCACACCGCCCGGCCCAGGCTGCCCGGCAGCATCCGGGAGTACATCTTGACGATGTTCTCCCACACGATCGTGTCCGCGGACTGGCCGGACTCCTTGGTCACCTCGATGGCGGCCGGGCCGTTGAGGTAGCCCAGCGGCTCCCCGACGCCGGTGCCGTTGGTGAACCCGTCGTCCTCGTAGAAGCCCAACGCCTCCGGGAAGATGTCGTCCAGGAACGCCTGGAAACTGATCAGCGAGTCGGAGATGAGCTCGTTGGGGACCTCGGTGTAGGCGGTCAGCTTCTTCGCGTCGAGCACGATGCGGCCGAACGCGGCCTGGCTCGCGGTCAGCGTCGCGCCCTCCTCGGTCCAGTAGCCGACGATGCCGCCGTAGACGCTGGACACGTTGGAGGTGGAGTCGATGGCCGGGAACGGCACCCGCAGGCTGTCCATCGGGATCACCCGCGCGCGCGGACGCACGATCGATGTCTCCAGCGACACCCGCAGCAGTTCCGAACGCAGCTGCTCCGGGATCAGGAACCCACCCTCCGAGGGAACGGTGGAGGAGAAGGCGTTGCGGATGCGCTGCAGCTTGGCCTGAACGTCGGCGGTGCGGTTGGTGTTGTGCCAGATGGTCGCGAAGTAGTCCGCGCTCGCGGTGGGGCCGGTGAAGTCCCGGTCCAGCGCGGCGCCCATCGCCCGCGGGTTGTACAGGTTGCGCGGCAGCCGGGCGTCGCCGGTGCGGACCACGGCCTTCGGGGTCAGGTCGAGGCGCTCGATGCCCTCGGGCTGGTTCTCCCGCAGCCACGCCGCCAGGACCCGCTGGGTCTCCTCCTGCACCTGGGTCGCGATCGAGAGGTCCCGGTTGTGCATGGCCCGGGCGTAGTTGGTGATGAACTCCGGGAACAGGGTCTTGTCGGCGAAGACACGCTGCATCTTCGCCGAGTCGCCCAGCATCTCCTCCAGCTGCGCCTGGGAGGTGGGGATGGTGATCGTCTCCGGGTCGGCGGCGGCCTTGTTGAAGACCCGACCCAGGTCGCGCAGGTCGACTCCCCGTCGCGCCAGCGCGTCGCGCTGCCCCGCGGAAAGCTTGATCGTGTTGCTCACAGCGTTGCCCTCCTCAGAGCAGTCCGGAACGCCTGGGCGTCCATGAAAAAACCCGGCTCGTCGGCCGGGTTCTCGGTTGGGGGTTGGGGTGGCGCGGGTGCGTCGTCGGCCGCCATCCTCACCGCGGTGCGGATGGCCTCCCACGGGTTGGGCTCCGGCTCGGGCACCGGCTCGGGCACTTCGGGCAGTGGGCCGAGGTCGACCGGCGCCGGCGTAGGGGTGGGTGGGGCCGGGGCGGTGCCGGCCACCGACTGCATCAGTTCCCGGATCTGGGCTGGGTCGTAGTCGATCCGCAGCGCGGCGGCCATCGACGCGCGGAAGAGCTCCGGATCGAAGAGCACCGGCTCGACGTGGTCCTGCGCGCCACCGAGGTGCGCGCGCAGGTGCGCCCGCACGGCCTCCACGTCGGCGGCGGGGATGTCGGACTGGGGCAGCCGGGCCAGGGCATTGCGCACCCCGTTGAGGTTGGCCGCGCCGGGCATGCCGTCCTCGCTCACCTCGTGGTGCGGCATCTTGCCGGCCGACTTCGGCATCATCCCGTCTTCGACCTGGGCCGGGTCGTACCAGGCGTAGAACTTGCGGGCCATGGCGGTGCTCATCGGTGAGGGCATCCGACCCTCGTGCATGCCGGCGTCCCACGTCCCCTCGGCGGTGGCGGTCTCGTGCATCGGGCACGCCATCGACGTGAGCACGACCGTGGCGTCGGGCTCGGCCGTCGCTGGAGCCACACCGCTTGCCGACCGGACCGCGAAGGGATCCGGCGCGTGCTCACGGCCGGCGTGGTTGAAGATCGACAGATCCCAGGTCGCGGCCGGCTTACCCTTCACCGTTGCCTCGGCGATCCGGTCCGCCAGACCGGCCTTGACCGCTTCGGAGGCGCTAAACCAGGTCTCGGCCCTCATCCGCTCCCGCCACGTCGTCTTCTCCCCACCCGCGCGGGTGGAGTAGATGGCGGCGATGTTGTCGGAGTACTCGTCCAGCAGCTTCGCCATGGCGGACATGTCCTTGGTGGAGCCGACCGCGATCGCGTGCGCCTCGTGGATCATCATCTGGGCGTAGCGGTCGATGACGATCTCGTCGCCGGCCATGGCGATCACCGACGCGATCGAGGCGGCGAGCCCATCGACGTGCACGGTGATCCTGGCCGGGTGGCGCTGCAACGCGGCAAAGATGGCGAGGCCGTCGAAGACCTCACCGCCGGCGCTGCTGATGCGCAGGTCGATGCTCTTGGCCTCACACTCGCCGAGCTCCTTGGCGAAGTCCCCGGCGGTGACGCCGAACATTCCCACCTCGTCGTAGAGGAACACCTCGGCCGTGTCGGCCTTGTTGACGATGCGGTACCAGGTCC
>JBLNGJ010000169.1:0-20307 GCA_050264675.1 Micromonosporaceae bacterium | reverse complement strand
TGGCCGGCCGGCCAACGCCACCACCCGCGCGCCCAGCGGTGTCAGCCCCAGCACCAGCGCGATCACGAGGCCGAGCAGCAGCCCGCCATAGACGCCGGGGCGCAGTGCGGCGTGAAACGCCCGGCCTTTGGCCACCGCGTCGGCCGGCATGTCGTGCAGCGCGGCGAGCTGATCGGCCCGGGGCGCCGGCGGGGCCGTCCACGGCACCCGAAACGCCGCCAGCACCAGCAGCACCAGCAGGAGCAGCGCGAGGCTGACCGCCGCCCACGCCTTCGGACTGGTCACGTTGCCGCCTCCGCGGTAGGAAGTGCGTCGGCGGTCATCCGCGGGCCAGCCGGCGCAGCAGCGCGTCGGCGCCGAGGGGGTACGCGCCATGGCGGCGCACCCCGTCGGCCACCTCCTTGTCGGAGGAGATCACCACGATCGGACGCCCGGCCGGCTCGGCCCGGACCAGCTGGCGGATGAGCTCATCGGCGGTCTGGCCCTTACGGCTGAACAACACCCGTACCCCCCGCGGCACCCCGGACAGGCCGACCAGCTTCTCCGCACCGTCGAAGACCACGGTGACCTCGGCACCGGTCTGGGCGGCCAGGCCGCCGAGCCCGTTGACGAGCCGGCCGCGCTGCTGTTCCAGGGAGACGTCGCCGAAGCCTCGCTTGGTCACGTTGTAACCATCGACGACCAGGTGCACCTTCGGCAGGGCGAGCAGCTGGTCGAGCCGGGCCGGGTCGTCGGCCTCGAGCGCCCGGGGCCGGCCCGGTCCGGCCCCACCCGGGCGCTCGGCCGAGGTGTCGGCCCCGTAGTCGGCCGGCCACCGGGTGGGCGGCTCGACGGCGAGCTCCCGCTTGAGCCCGTGCGCGGCCTGACCGATCGTCTCCAACAGCAGCCACAGCCGGGCGTCGTCGACGGCGCGGGCCTCCTTGGCCGCGGTACGCATGCCCGACGCGGCGAGTTCGGCCTCGGCGAGCTTGGCCCGCAACCGGCGCAGCTCGGCCTCGGCGTCGGCGGCCGCCCGGGTGGCCCGGCCGCGTTCGGTGGCGAGCAGGTCGGCCGTGCGCCGCTCGAGCGCCTGACTCTCCCGCAGGCTCTTCTGCAGAGCCCGGAACTCCTCCTTGAGCGCGCTGGTCTCGGCTCGCAGCCGGGTCAGCTCGTCGCGCAGTTTCTCGGCCTCGATCCGGGCGACGGTGCGCTCGTGCTCCGCCCGCGCGACCCGGTGCTCGGCCGCCGTCAACCGGCCGGTGACGCTCGCCGACTCGGCCTCCGCGCGGACCCATTCGTCGGCCTCGGCGACCAGGCCGGTCCAGCCGGCCGGGCGGACGAGGTAGGCGATGGCGGCGACCTCCACCGGGTCGGCCGCGGCCGGGCCGACGCCCTCGGCGACCGCCGCGCCCAGCTGCCCCAGCTCGGCCACCACCCGCGCTCCGATGCGCTGCCGGAAGACCGGATCACCGGCGAGCTGGGTGGCGATCTGACCGCCGCCGAGGCGCGCCCGGCGATTCGGAGCGAACTTCGCCACCCGACGCAGCGGTACCGGCACCTCGTCCGTCGACAAGCCGCTCATCGCGGCCGCGGCGAGCGTGACCACCCGCTGGCGCACCGGCCCGGCGAGCGGGGGGTCGCCGAGCAGCTCCTCATCAGCGGCATCGTCATCGACGGCTGGACCATCCAGCGCCGGACCATCCAGTGCCGGACCATCCAGCGCCGGACCATCCAGTGCCGGACCATCGGGCGCCGGACCGGCGACTACCGGACCGTCGGTGCCGGCCGGCCCCGCCGAGCCCAGCGGCTCGGCGGTGGCGCGGGCTTGGTCCGACATGCGTCCAAGTCTCCCACCGGCCCTCGGCCAGCGCATCGACCCCGCAACCGAGTCCCCACGCGGCCGGACTCATTGCCTGTGTCGTACCGGTGTTCTAGGGTCCGGAGGTGGCCGCGCCCGCGTACGCCCAGCTGAGCCTTGACCAGCTCGGCACGCCGCTGCGTGAGGTCACGTTCGTGGTGCTCGACCTGGAGACCACCGGCGGCGCGCCGGACGGCAACGGCATCACCGAGGTCGGCGCCGTGAAGGTGTGCGGCGGTGAGCAGCTCGGCGAGTTCGCCACGCTGGTCAACCCGGGCGGGCCGGTGCCCCCGTTCATCACCGTGCTCACCGGCATCACCCAGGCGATGCTCACGCCGGCACCGCCGATCGAGGCTGTGCTGCCCGGGCTGCTGGAATTTCTCGCCGGCGCGGTGCTGGTCGCGCACAACGCGCCCTTCGACACCGGCTTTCTCCGGGCCGCCTGCGCCCGACACGGGTACCTCTGGCCCCGGCCGCCGGTGCTGGACACCGCGTCGCTGGCCCGGCGCCTGCTCACCGATGACGAGGTCGCCAACCGCCGGCTGGGCACGCTCGCCGCGCACTTTCACACCGCGACCCGCCCCATCCATCGCGCCCTCGACGATGCCCGAGCCACGGTCGAGCTACTGCACGCCCTGATCGGGCGGCTCGGCAGCCTTCGGATCTTCACCCTCGAAGAAACCCTGGAGTACGCCAAGGCGCTCTCGCCGGCCCAGCGCCGCAAGCGTCACCTCGCCGCGAACCTGCCGGACGGTCCGGGCGTGTACATCTTCCGCGACGGCCGCGGCCGGCCGCTCTACGTCGGCACGAGCGGGGCCATCGCCACCCGGGTGCGCAGCTACTTCACCGCGGCCGAGAAGCGCAAACGGATCTCGGAGATGCTGCACGTGGCCGAGCGGGTCGAGGCGGTCGAGTGCGCCCATGCGCTCGAGGCCCAGGTCCGCGAGCTGCGCCTGATCGCGGCGCACAAACCGCCATACAACCGACGTTCGAAGTTCCCCGAGCGGGCCGCCTGGCTCAAGCTGACGGTCGAGGTCTACCCCCGGCTCTCGCTGGTCGCCGCGGTGCGTCCAGACGGTGCGGCCTACCTGGGGCCGTTCGGCTCGCGTCACACGGCCCAGCTCGCCGCCGACGCCGTGCACGAGGTGGTCGGCCTGCGTCAGTGCAGCCGGCGCCTGTCGGCCCGCCGGGCCAGCGCGGCCTGCGCGCTGGCCGAGATCGACCGCTGCCCGGCCCCGTGCGAGCTGCGGGTGTCGGTCGAGGAGTACGCCGACCGGGCCGCCGCGCCGTTTCGCCGGCTGGTCGCCGGCGAGCCCGGTCTCCTCGTCGACGCGCTGCTGGCGCGCATCGACCGCCTGGCCGCGACCCACCGCTACGAGGACGCGCTGCGCGTGCGCACTCGGCTGGCCGCACTGCTGCGCAGCTGCCTGCGCATGCAGCGCCTGGCCGCGCTGACCCGCATCGGTGAGTTGGTCGCCGCGCGCCCCGAGCCTCGGGGCGGCTGGGAGATCGCCATCGTGCGGCATGGCCGGCTGGTCGCCGCCGGCGTCTCGCCACCGCACGCCCATCCCCGGCCGACCATCGCCGCGCTGCGGGCCACGGCCGAGACGGTCCGGCCCGGTCCCGGGCCAGTGCCCTGCGCCAGCCCGGAGGAGACCGAGCGGATCCTGACCTGGCTGGAGCGGGCCGACGTGCGCCTGGTCGACAGCACCGACGGGTGGGCCTACCCGGTCGGTGGCGCGGCTCGCTTCACCGAGCTGCTGACCCGCATCGAGGCGGCACCGCACGCGGCGCCCCGGACGGAGATAACCGATAAGCCAGGCACATGAGCCGATCGGTTCGCCCGGCGGTGGCTAACCTGGAGGCTGAACACCCCTGACGTGGTACCGCGGGCGCTCGCCGGAGGTGGTAGGTGGACTTCGACTTCGGCCGAAGCCCGACCGCCATGCTCGCGCGGGCGAGCGAGGTGCTCGCCGCCCTGCGGCAGTCGTGGTGGCCGGCGTCGAGCCCGGCGCATCCGACCGCGGCGCTGGTCCGGGCGCACCGGGCGATCCACCGCGACGCCGAGGTCGACCTGCTCCGCCGGGCCTACGACGTGGCCGAACAGATGCACCGGGGCCAGCTACGCAAGAGCGGCGAGCCCTACATCACCCACCCGCTCGCGGTCGCCCACATCCTGGCCGAGCTCGGCATGGACACCACCACGCTGGCCGCGGCGCTGCTGCACGACACGGTCGAGGACACCACCTACACCATGGGTGAGCTGCGCGACGCCTTCGGCGACGAGCTGGCCGTGCTGGTCGACGGTGTGACCAAGTTCGACCGGGTCTTCTACGGCGACGTGGCCGAGGTCGAGACGATCCGCAAGATGATCATCGCCGCGGGCGTGGATGTGCGGGTGCTCATCGTCAAGCTGGCCGACCGGCTGCACAACATGCGCACCCTGGAAGCCCGCTCGGCCGCCTCCCGGGCCCGGATCGCGCTGGCCACCCGCGAGGTCCTGGTGCCGCTCTGCGACCGGCTCGGCATCCAGGCGCTCAAGCGGGAACTCGAAGACCATGTGCTCGCCGTGCTCGAGCCCCGGGCGTACGCGACCCTGCACGCCTATGTCGAGAACCGTCCGGAGTGGACCGCGTACCTCCAGCGGTTCATCGGCCTGGCCAGCGCCGCGGTCCGCGACGCCGGCACCCGGGCCATCGTGGTCGCCCGCCCCCGCCACCTCTACTCGATCTGGATCGACACGTTCGGGCGCGGCCTTCCGGCGCCGCACGAGCTGCCGCGGGTGGTGATCGCCGTGCGGGGCGACGAGACCGACTGCTACACCGCCCTCGGCACGATCCACGGGCGCTGGCGCCCGGTGCCGGGTCGGTTCAAGGACTTCATCGCCTCGCCCAAGAACAACCTCTACCGCTCGCTGCACACCACCGTGATCGGCCCCGACGAGCAGGCGGTGGAGGTGCTCATCCGCACCGAGACCATGCACCGCAACGCCGAGTACGGCATCGTCGCGGCGTACCGGTTCGCCCGCCGGCGCGGCCCCGGTGCCCACAGCGCCCGGGCCAGGGCCCGGGCCAGGGCCCGGGCCCGCGATCCAGACGGCGGAGAGCACCTGGCCTGGCTGCGCCGGCTGGTGGAGTGGCAGCGGGAAACGGTCGACCCGGTCAGCTTCCTCGAGTCGTTGCGCTGCGACCTGGCCGAAGGCCAGCTGCATATCTTCGTGGACGGGCGGCGCCTGCTGATGCCGGCGCTGTCCACGCCGGTCGACGTCGCCTACGCGGTCGGCGACGAGGTGGGCGACCGGTGCGTGGCCGCCACGGTCAACGGTCAGCTCGCGTTCCTCTCCTCCCCACTCGCCGACGGCGACGTGGTTGAGATCCACACGGCTGGCCCGGAGGAGGTGACCGGCGCCGACGGCGAGCCGATCGGCCCGTCCCGCGAGTGGCTCGGCTTCGTGCGCACCCCGCATGCCCGGTTGCAGATCCGGCGCTGGCTCGACGAACACGAGGAGACCGACCCGACCGACGCACCACCGGTGCCGATTGCGATGCGGGTGCGCATCGGTCGTTCGGCCATCGCCCTGGAGCTGCGCCGCCGTGACCGCGGTCTGGCCACCGAAGCGCCATTGGTGCAGCTGACCGCCGTGCTGGGCTACCCCGACCTGGAGACGCTGCTGGTCGCCGTGGCCGATCACCGCCTCGACGCCGCGACCGTGGCCGACCAGCTCATCGAGCTGGTCGACGGTGGCGCGGTCGCTTCCGGCGCGGCGGTCCGCGTGGCCTCCGGGGCACCGGGGGAGGACGAGACGTAGCCTGTCCCGATGACCACCGGCCAACAGCTGCGCCGCATGGGCTTCAAGGTCTTCTACGCCCTGCCGGTGCGGTGGCGACGTCAACTGGTCCGGGTGATCGCCCCCCGCTACATCGTCGGCTCGGTCGCGCTCGTCCGCGACCTGGACGCACCCGCGCCCGGCCGGCTGCTCCTGCTGCGCCAGCCGCCCGGCGTGGGCTGGTCGCTCCCGGCCGGACTGCTGCGCCGGGGGGAGAGCGCCCTCGAAGGCGCGGCTCGCGAGCTCGCCGAGGAGTCCGGCATCGCGCTGAGCCTGGACGCGTTCACGCCGGCCTCACCCAGTGCCGTGGTGCACGCCCGCGGCCGCTGGGTCGACGCGGTCTTCGAGGCCGCGGTGCCGGCCCACAGCGCCACCTTACGGGTCGATGGCGCCGAGGTCCTCGACGCGCAGTGGCACCGCCTCGACGCGCTGCCGCCACTGACCCTGCCCACGGCTCGGCTCCTGGCGCACTACGGCATCGGCCCGCTCGCCAGCTACCCGCAGTCGGTCGAGTGAGTGGTTCGGTCTGCGCGGTCGTGCTCGCGGCCGGGGCCGGGCTCCGGTTGCGTCCGCTCACCGCCGCGGTTCCCAAGGCGCTGTGCCCGGTGGGCAACGTGGCCCTGCTCGACCGGGCACTCGCGCGCCTGGCCGCGCACGGGCTCGCCGGCCCCGGCCTGGTCGCCGTCAACGCCTGCTACCTCGCCGACCAGATCGTCGAGCACGTCGGCGCCCGGGCTCAGCTCAGCGTCGAACGGGGCGAGCCGCTCGGCACCGCCGGCGGGGTGGCGAACCTGCGCGACTGGATCGCCGGGCGCGCGGTGCTGGTCGGCAACGCCGACGCCTTCCTGGCCCCGGCGGCCGACCTCGCCGGAGGCGACCAACACCCGACCGTCGCCGGAGGCGACCTTCGCCCGCTCCTCGACGGCTGGGACGGCGAGCAGGTGCGGGTGCTCACCGTCGCCGCCGAGCCCGGCGGGCGGGTCGAGTTTGTCGAAGCTCGCGCGAAAGGCCTGGCCGATCGTCGCCGCCCGGGCGACCCGCAGGCGTGGCGCTTCGCCGGCTTCTCGCTGCTGCCGTGGTCGCGGGTGGCCGACCTCCCGGTCAGGCCCACCGAACTGGTCCGCGCGGTGTGGCGTCCGGCCGAGGCCGACGGCCGGCTCGTGCTCGTGCCGTACCGCGGGACGTACATCGACTGCGGCACGCCGGCGGACTACCTGCGGGCCAACCGGCACGCGGCCGGCGACGGCTCGCTGGTCGCGGTCGACGCCCACGTGACCGGGCCGATCGAACAGGCCGTGATCGGGGCCCGGGCCCAGGTGGCCGGCCGGGTCACCCGCGGCGTGGTGTGGCCGGACGGTGAGGTCGGCGCCGGGGAGCACCTCATCGACGCGGTCCGGGTCGGCCGCGCACTGACCGTGCCGGCCCAGGCCTGAGCTGCCCCGGGCGCTATGGTCTAGCTGTCCTGCCCGACCTCTCGTCGGGCGATGCCGGACGGGAGGTGCGGCACCGTGATCACCGCGATCGTCCTGGTCGACTGCGCCAGCGACTCCATTCCCGAGGTGGCCCAGACGCTGGCCGCCCTGCCGGGGGTCAGCGAGGTGTACTCGGTGGCCGGGCACGTCGACCTCATCGCGATCGTGCGGGTGCGCGAGTTCGACGAGATCGCCGAGGTGATCGCGGGCGGCATCTCCAAGGTCGCCGGTGTGCTCAACACCGAGACGCACGTGGCGTTTCGGGCGTACTCCCGCCACGACCTCGACGAGGCGTTCGCGATCGGCTTCGACTCCCCCGAGTAGCTCGGCGGCGGGTGGCCGGCCCGCTCGACCGGGCGAAATCCTTGAACCTGCCCATCTGCGGACGCCGGATGGGGCTACTTCGTGGAAGTAGCCCCATATTCGCCGCCGGCTCAGGCGAGCCGGAAGTCGAGGTTCGGGCTGATCACCGCGGTGTCGATCTGCGCCTTCTGCAGCTGGCCCGAGTAGTCCCAGTTCATCGCCTGCCACCGGGTGAACTGGTCGAGCACCCACCGGCCGGACTGGCGGGAGCCGTTGCCGGAACGTCCGTTACCACCGAAGGGCAGGTGCGCCTCGGCGCCGGAGGTCGAGTTGTTCACGCTGACCATGCCGGCGCTCACGCCCGCGCGGAAGCGGAAGGCTTCGGTCGGATCGGTCGTGTAGATCGAGGATGAGAGGCCGTAGCCGGGCCGGTTGGCCAGCGCGATCGCCGCGTCGAGCGTGTCGTACGCGCAGACGCCGACGATCGGCCCGAACGTCTCCTCCAGGAAGAGCGCGTCGTCGGGGCGCACACCGTCGACGAGCACCGGGTGGTAGTAGAGCCCGGTGCCCGGGTCGCCGACGAACTCCTTGCGCGGCGCCGACGCGGTGATCCGACCGACCGCGGTCGAGCCGTGCACCTGGTGATGGGCGCCAATCCAGTCCAGGTAGGACTCAAACCGCTGGGCGAACCCCTCCGAGAGCATCGGTCCATAGAGGACGTCTTCCCGCGGGTCGCCCACACGGGCGCTGGCGAGCGCGTCGGCCAGCGCGTCCACGAACGCCTCGTGCTTGGAGCTGTGCACCAGCACGGTGCCCAGTGAGGTGCAGCGCTGGCCGGCCGTACCGTACCCGGAGAAGAGCGCGCCCTCGACCGCGAGCGCAAGGTCGGCCGAGGCGGTGACCACCATCGGGTTCTTGCCGCCCAGCTCCAGGCAGGGCGACTGGAGGTGCCGGCCACACAGCTCGCCGATGCGCTCACCGACCACAGTGGAGCCGGTGAAGCCCACCTTGTCGACCAGGCGCTCGCTCAGCGCCGCGGTGAGCCCGGCCTCGGTCGCCGCGCCGTCGGCCTGCACGATCTGCAGCACACCGTCGGGCAGTCCGGCGGCGGCGAAGAGCTCGTAGAGTGCCTGCCCGCACGCGGCCGAGTACTCGGCCGGCTTCCACACCACCGCGTTGCCGCACAGCAGCGCCGGCACCATGTACCAGGACGGCACGGCGACCGGAAAGTTGCCCGCGGTGATCACGGTGGTCACGCCGACCGGGGTGCGGAACGTGAAGAGCTGCTTGTCGGGCATCTCGCTGGGCACGGTCTCGCCGTAGAGCCGCCGCCCCTCGCCCAGAAAGAAGTGGCAGGTGTCGATGACCTCCTGCACCTCACCGCGCGCTTCGGTCAGCGGCTTGCCGACCTCCCGGGTGACCAGACGGGCCAGTGTCTCGGCGTTGTCGGTCACGATGCGCCCGATCGCGGCGATCACCTCGCCCCGCACCGGCGCCGGCACCGCGGCCCACCCGGGTTGCGCCGCCCGGGCCGCCCGGCAGGCGGCGACCAGGCCATCGGCCGAGGTGAGTTCGACCGTGGCGACAACATCGGCGAGGTCGGCCGGGTTGGTGGAGCTGATCGTGGCGGCCACCGGCGCGCTCGCGCCGCGGGCCAGCACAGAACGAACGGTGCGCATGGCCGCAGAGCCTACCCCGACCGGACCGATCCCGACGATGTGCGGCATGAGCCATCGAAGTTGCGCGGCGTACCACGAAGACCCTTGATGTGGATGTTGTGCACAGTTCGAGTGAAGTACAAAACCAGGCCTACATAGAAATTCGTCTTGACGGCGTTCGTCACGCACGGTATAGCTGTATTCACTGGCAATTACACAGCACTCCCCGGCCCTTTCGCCGGGGCGATATCGCGCTGTTCCTCACCGCGACAACGGGAACCGTCGCCCCGGCCGCTCGTTCGTTACTCGACCCTGGGGGAAGCCGCCTCCGCTGACGGGAAGGTCAAGCGTATGGACCCGACGGTGCGTCAGAACGCGACGACGGCGCTCGGCGGGGTTGGGCATGGTTAATCCAGACGCGCTCCTGCGGGCGATCTGCCCGGACGGGGCAACGATTACCTCGCATCCCTCGAGTAAGATAATCGGCACAGCGTATGGCAAATGGCTCGGCGTGAAATATATGCAAGAACTGCAGACGCGATACGAGCCCAGAACGTACGGAATCGTCGATTTCGACGTCTTCAGCGGCAGCACAAGCTGGGAGCCTGGGAGCATCTTCTCGCTCCATCAAGTGGACGAGATGGTGGCGGGCGCATTGCTGATCAGCGAGTGGACACGCGGATGGCGCCAGCGGACCGACATCCTCAATTCGGACACCGATGAGGTCTTCGAGATCAAGCCGCTGCGATCGCGCAATGACGGGCCGCCACAGCTGCAGCGTTACCTGGATCACTTGCGGGCCTTGGCGCCGACGACGAGCCCGGTGTTCGGGATTCCCCGGGTCAGGAACTGGCGTGGGGGTTCCTGGGACCCGACCCGCTACCCACTGGTGATTCCCGGCTTCGACGGTCAGAAGGTCTGCGTTCTGCATGCCTGGCAGGACCCGCAGGTACAGGGTCTGATCGTGTACGACATCAAATGCTGCATCAAGCCCACCGGAGAGCGCCCTGAGCTGCGGCCGACGAGGGTGGCCCACGTCGTCCGAGAGATCGAGCGGGACTGGCGGCCAACCTTCGAGGAGATGGTGCTGCAGACGATGCCGTTGGGCGAGGCCGGCGCCCGCTATGCCATCCTGACCAGCGAGCGCTTCTTCGAGCTCTTCGTCAAGGGCGCCTGGGACCGCAAGCAGGACGCCATCGTCGAGCGCTACGGTCCGCAGCCTGGGCCGATCTTCAAGAACTTCCTGCTCGCGTCGACGGTGGTCCAGCACATCCTCAGTAGCGGTGTCGGCACCTACCTCATCGTCGCCAGCGGCTACCTGCCGAGGGAACAGGCCGACGAGTTCCTCGATCTCACCCTCACCCAATGGAAAATCCAGGTGATCGCCGGCGCGGTCGCCGCGGTCGCGGCGGCCGCTGCCCCGACCGCCGCCGCAGCCACCGTGGGCGCCGAATGGACGGCCGGCGTGGGCATTACTCCCGCCGTCGCCACGGAGCTCACCACCGGAACGGTCGTCGCCGGCAGTCTGGCGCCGCGCGTCGCCACCACGCTGCCGACGGTCGCGCCCGAACTCCTGAACGGCTCCAGCGCCCTGCTCCAGGTCGGCCGGGAGGCGGCCACCCGTGGCCTCGGCGCCGGGGTCGGCGCGGGCCTGACCGAGGCCGGACTGGGCATCCTCGGCGTGCTCGTCTACGTGATGCTGCCGGCCGACGCGCAGGCCGCGCCACCGGGGTCGCCAGAGACGGTGGCCGAGGTCGGCGGGGCCGAACTGCCGCTGATCACCCCGGTCGAGCTCCTGCAGCCCGTGGCGAGCAACACCATCGGGGCGGGGTCTTTCGTCCGGTGTGGCGGCGACAAGTACTTCGTTCCGGCGATTGTGACGACCGATGCCCCCTGACGAACCCGGCCCGGCCAACGACGTCCTCAGCCGCCTTGCCGGCGAGGCGCAACATCTCGTCGAGCCTCTCGTCCGCGGGGCCCAGCACGAGGTGGGGCGCCGTCAGCTGCTGCTCGCGCTCGGGTGGGATCTCGACGAGCTCACCGGGTTTCCGGTCACTGAGCTGGCCCAAGCGGCCGAGGCGATTGGTGGCGTGGCGGTGCAGCTCGCCGAGGCCGCGAGGACACCGCCGGCGGACCTCGGCGACGTGGCTGTATTGATCGACCGGATAGCCGCGCTCATCGACGCCGTCCGCGCGTTGCAGGACCTGGCGGACGCGCCGACCCTCGATCTGCCGCCGGACATCGTTGCGGCACTGGGAAGCATCGGACAGTCGCTGGTCGAGTTCCTCCTCCTTGAGTACCTGACCCGCTACCATCCGGTGGCTCACGACCTGGCCCGGGCGCTCACCTTGGTGCAGGCGTCGGGGGATTACCTCGCGGAACTCACGCCGCCGTTGGGCGGCGAGAATGGGCAGCCGGTGTACCGGCTGCCGGCGGCACCCCCCAGGTTCCACCTCAAGCGGCTGGCTGATCTGATCACCGATCCGGCGCAGACGCTCCGGGCCGAGTACCTCGGGCCGGACGGGTTGAGCACCGTGGCGGCCGCACGGGAGGCGGCGAGCCGGATCTACCGACGGATCGCCCCGCTGCTGGTCGGGCTCGGCGTTGGCGTGTCCGACGGCGCCGATGCGCCGGGCGCTGTGCTGCGGGACGGGCGGCGGACGCTCGAACTGAAGTTTCCCCTGAGCAAGAAGAACCCCGGGCTCGCCATGGGAGCCCTGTTGCAGCTGCTCTCCGATGAAGAGGGCGGTGCGTGCCTCGCGGTCACACCGACCGGTTGGGCGAACTTCCGGTTCGAGGGCCGGTCCTGGGCGGTCGAGTTCGTTTTCGGCGGTCAGATCGGCGAGTTCTCCATCGGCCGCACCGGCGTCACGTTCCCCAGCGGCGCCGGAGCACTGAAAGCCAACGCGATCGTCGAGCGGGTCAGCGAGGGCGACCCCACGGTGATCGGCGCGCCGGCCGGCACCCGAATCGAGCTCGAACACATCCGGGTCAATGTCGGGGTGGACCTGCACACCGACAGCTGGGACGTGGCCCTGGATGTCGACCTCGATCACGGCGCGCTCGTTGTCGGCGCCGGCGATGGCGACGGCTTCCTGCGCGAGGTGCTACCGGCGCAGGGCCTGCGCACCGAGTTCGATCTCGGCATCGGATGGTCGAGGTCCGGCGGGCTGCGCCTGCGCGGCGGGGCCTCGCTTGACGCGGTGGTGCCGGTACACCAGTCGCTCGGCCCGATCACGATCGAGTCGGTTTCTCTGCTGATCCACGCCAGCGCCGAGACGCCGACCGCCCCGGCCGCCGTACCCATCGAGGTCTGTCTGGACGCCACGGTGAGCCTCGGCCCGCTCACCGCCTCGATTGAGAAGGCCGGCCTTCGGGCCGAGTTGACCTTCCCAGCGGGAGGCGGGAATCTCGGGCCGGCCGAGCTCACGCACAGCTTCCGGCCGCCCAACGGAGTGGCGCTGTCCATCGACGCCGCCTCGGTCGTGGGCGGCGGGTTCCTGTTCTTCGACCCGGCCAACGAGCAGTACGCCGGTGGACTGCACCTGGAGTTCGAAGGCCTCACACTCAACGCGATCGGCCTGCTCACCACCCACCTGCCGGACGGGTCCCGCGGCTTCTCGCTGCTGGTGATCGTGCAGGCGTCCGGCTTCTCGCCGATCCCGCTCGGCCTGGGCTTCACGCTCAACGGCGTCGGTGGGTTGCTCGGCATCAACCGCACCGTCGCCGTGGACGTGCTGCGGGCCGGCGTCCGTAACAAGACGCTGGACTCCATCCTGTTCTCCCAAGACGATCCGACGCCGCGGGCGCCGGCCATCATCAGCACGCTGCAGACCGTGTTCCCACCAGCGGTGAACCAGTACGTGATCGGGCCGATGGCGTTGATCGGCTGGGGCACGCCCACCCTCATCACCATCGAGCTGGCGGTGATCCTGGAGCTGCCGGCGCCGCTTCGGTTGATCATTCTTGGCCGGGTACGGGCGACGCTGCCCGACCCGGAGCACCCGGTGGTGAGCGTCAACCTCGACGTGGTCGGCGTTATTGACTTCGACCGGCGGGAGCTGTCGGTCGACGGTTCGCTCTACGACTCGATGGTCGGGCCCTACGTGCTCACCGGCGACCTGGCCGCCCGCGCCAACTGGGGCGAGAACCCGCAGTTCGCGCTCTCGCTGGGCGGCTTCCACCCGGCGTTCAAACCGCCGGCCGGCTTCCCGGCACTGCGCCGGCTCGCTCTCGCACTGTCCACCGGGGACAATCCTCGGCTGCGCATGGAGGCGTACTTCGCGCTGACCTCCAACACCGTGCAGGTGGGCGGACAGCTCGAGCTCTACGTGGCGGCGTCCGGCTTCAGCCTCGAGGGCCGGCTCGGCTTCGACACCTTGATCCAGCTCTCGCCTTTCCGGCTGCTGGTCGATATCTACGCGCACCTCGCGCTCAAGCGCGGCAGCAACACGCTGATGGGCCTGGACGTCAACGCCCACCTCATCGGCCCGTCTCCGTGGGTGGTCTGGGGTGAGGCCAGTTTCAAAATTCTCTTCGTCAGCCTCTCCATCTCCTTCCGCGCCACCTTCGGCCGGGCCGAGGAGATACCCGAGATCCAACGGCAGGAGGTGTGGCCGGCGCTGCGCGACCGCCTGACTGCGGACGAGAGCTGGGCCGCGCAGCTGCCGCCCGAGCGCGGTCAGCTCGTAGTCCTGCGCGCCGGCGCCGGCGGCCCGGAGCTGCTCGCGCACCCGCTGGGCACGCTGACCGTCTCGCAGAACCTCGTGCCGCTCGACCGGACCCTGGGTCTGTTCGGATCGGTCCCGCCGAAGGACTACGACCAGTTCGAGGTCATCGGCGCCGCCGGCCTCGAGATCGTCGACACCACAACGCAGTACTTCGCGCCGGCGCAGTTTCGCCGGATGACCGACGCGGAGAAGCTCGCGAGCCCATCGTACGAACGAATGGTCTCCGGGGCGCGGCTCGCGCCGCACACGTCGGCGAGGCTCGGGTACGTGCAAGAGGTGCCGCTGGACTACGAGCAGGCGGTGATTCTCGATGTCGAAGATCCCGCCGGGGAACTGCTCACCGAGGGCTACACGCCAAGCCGGGACACGGTAGCCGCGCTGGCCGAGCACGGCCCGGCCGGCACTGCCGAACTGCGGGAGCAGGGCCGGGCGAAGTTCGCCCCGCCGCAACCCGGTCCGCGGGTCGACGATCCCGAGTTCGTGGTCGTGGCCAAGGACAGCCTGACCCGCGTACCGCTGGACCGGTTGGATGGCACCTTCACCTCGGCCGCCGAGGCGCTGCGCCAGCGCCCTGACCGCGACGAGCTACAGATCGTCCGCGCAGAGGAGACGCAGCTGACATGAAAGACATTCCCGGCAGCTACCGCTTCGTCGCCTGGTCCCGCCGAGGCCTGGCGGCCGCGATCCCCAGCGGGGGCCCTGGACTGGCCGGACCCGCCGGCGCACTGACCGCGCCGCCCTCCGACGGCCGGGTGCGTCTACCGGTGACCCTCACCGTCCGCAAGGGAGCCTCGGCGACCGAAGGAGTCACGCGCACGCTGGCCTTGTACGGCCCCGGTGACGTCGTACGCCTGGACACCCGACAGATCATCCGCCGGGAGCCGCGTCCGGGTACGACCGACTTCGAGCCCAACTACTTCCCGCTCGTGGAGTTCGACAGTCCGGAACTGCCGTGGCTGCTCAGCCCCGAGCCGAGCGGCAGCCGGATCCGCCCGTGGCTCGCGCTGGTGGTGGTCCGGCGCGAGCTCGGCCAAATCCAGGTTGACCCGCGCCGGCCGCTGCCCTGGTTGAGTATCACCACGACGGACGCGCAGCACGAGCTGCCCGACCTGACCGAGTCGTGGGCGTGGGCGCACCTGCAGATCGCCGGCAGCTCGGCGGCGCCGGCCGACGCACTCGATGGCCGTAATCCGGAGCTGACCCTGGCCCGGCTGCTGTGCCCACGCCGGCTGCAACCGCAGCAGGCGTACCTGGCCTGTCTGGTGCCGGTGTACTGGGCCGGCGTACAAGCCGGGTTGGGTCAGCCCGTCGAGGCTGGGCTGGAACTGGCATGGCCGCCGCCGAAGGGCTGGCCCACCAACGAGAACGTCGAACTGCCGGTCTACGACCACTGGGAGTTCGCGACCGGCGATGCCGGCGACTTCGAGCTGCTGGTCCGCCGGCTGCGGCCGCACGCGGTCGGCCCGGACGTCGGCGCGCTGCCGGTCGACATCTCCGCCGCCAGTCCGGACTTCGCCGACCTGCACCTGCCCTCCCCCACATTGCTCGGCTTCGAGGGCGCACTCACCTCGCCTCAGCTGCCGGAGCGGAAGTGGCCGCCGGATGTGCAGGCACCATTCGCACGCCGCCTCGAAGAGCTCATCGAGGTGCCGCCGGGCGTTGACGTCACGGTGCTGCGGCCACCGATCTACGGCGGCCATCAGGCGGGCGCCGATCAGCTGCCCGACTCGGGTCGGGGTTGGCTGCGTGAGCTGAACCTCGACCCCGGCTGGCGCGCAGCCGCCGCGCTCGGCGTCCGGGTGGTGCAGCAGAACCAGGAGCAGCTGATGGCCGCCGCGTGGGATCAGGCCGGCGACCTGGCCTACGCCAACCGCCTGCTGCGCCAGGCTCAACTGGCCCGGGCGACCGCTGGCGGCACCCGAGACAAACATCTCGACGGCCTGAGCGTGGACAGTGCGGTCCGGTTGACCGAACCGGTGCACGGCCGGGTGCGCGTGTCGAGCGACGGTGGCCGGCCCGGCCCGGGTGTGCGGAGCACCTTGCGCGCCAGCGTGAAGGAGAGTGTCTTTCCCCAAGCCGCGCTCTCGCCGCCGTTCCGGCGCGCGCTGCGGCCGACCGGCCCGCTGGGCCGACGGCTTCCCGGCGAGCCGCAGGCCGCCACCGCCGGGCTCTCGGCCGGGCTGGCCGGCGGCCGGCTCCGGGTGCCGGTACGGCCGGCTCGCGGTGGTGCCGACTTCGACGAGGTGGGCGCCCAGGCCCGCCCGCCCGGCCAGGAACGGCCGCGTTTCCAGCATCTGCGCGACAACGTAGGGCAGGGCGCGGGTTGGCGCCTGGTGGCCGCGACCGACCCATCCCAAGGCGGCTTCTACGTCGGCGACGACCCGTACGGATCCTCGGCACCTGCGCAGGAACCGGGCACGGAGTCGACCACGCCGGCCGCCGAGACCACGATGGTTGCCGCCGGGCCGATGCTGCCCGGCGACGGCTGGGATATCGAGGAGCGCGGTCGACGCGCTGATCGCCTGCGCGGCATCAACAACCGCTTCAAGCGGGCCACCGAGTTCCTCCTGCAGCACCTGCCGGCCACCCTGGACGGCCCCCCTCCGGCCGGCCCGACGCTCGGGTTGAGCGCTGTCGCCGATGCGCTGGTCGGCCGGGGCGGTGCGCTGGAGCCGGACGACACCGTCGCCGGCGAGGTGATCACACTGGTGCCGGCGGCACCGGCGGACAAGGCCGCCGACCCGTTGCGGCCCCGCGCGGCGGCGCCACATTTCGACCAGCCGATGAGCGTTTCGTTGCTGAGCGTCGATGACCAGATGCTGCTGCCCGGCATCGAGCGCCTTTCCGCGGACAGCGTCGGAGTCCTCGTCAGCAACTCCCGGTTCCTGGAGGCGTTCCTCGCTGGGGTCAACCACGAGCTCAGCCGGGAGTTCCTGTGGCGCGGCCTGCCGGCCGACCTGGGTGCGACGTTCGCCGACCGCTTCTGGGACGTACGCGGGCGGCACGAGGCGGCCGGCGAACCAGACCCGCAGGTACCACCGATCGCCGACTGGCAGGGCGCGCTTGGGCAACACGTCACCGCCGCCGGCGGCACCGGCTTGCTGGTCCTCATCATCCGGGGGCGTCTGCTCTACCGCTACCCGCATACCGCGGTGTACGCGGTGAAGGCGGTGCCGAAGGTCGACCCGGCCGGCCAGCCGGTACTCGGGCCGGGCAAGCTGCCCATACCTGTGCCCGGGCCACAGGAACGATACCCGCAGTTTCGTGGCACGATCCGGCCCGACGTCACGTATCTGGGGTTCGACCTCACCGCGGCCGAGGCCCGAGGCGATGGCACCGACCTCGGCTGGTTCTTCGTCATCCAGGAACAACCGACCGCGGCCCGGTTCGGTGTGGACGAGCCCGGCGCTGGTAAGCCCGCACCACCCGTCAGCTGGTCCGAGCTGGACTGGGCGGATCTCGCGCCACCCGACCTGGATCTGTCCACTATGGAGTACGCGAGCATCGCTGGGCCACTGGCCACACCGCCGCTGACCCTGCCGGTGCTGGCTGGGCGTCCGCAGCCGACCGCCACCTGGGGAGCGGACGCGGCCCAGATGGCCGCCATCACCTACCAGCGCCCCATGCGGGTCGCCCTGCACGCCCGCACGACCTTGCCGCCGGACACGCCATGACGACGCCGACCCCGGAGGCAGCGGCAGCGACGGTACCGAGCCTGCGCGAGATCACCGTTCCCGAGCGACCCGGTGAGCCGCCACTGGCGCTCTCCGGCGACGTGCTCATCGCGACCGGCTCCGGGTTCGGCATCCGCGGCGCCCAGTCGGCCGTGCTCATCGCTGGCTCTAGTGGGTCGGTGCCAGCCACCGTCGTGGACTGGCGCGACGACCGGGTCCGTTTCCAGGTGCCCGACGGGCTCGGCGCGCCCGGCGCCAAACCGGTCCGCGTACAGGCCCAGCAGGGTACGAGCAACCCGGTCGACCTGACCATCGAGAGCGACCTGCGCCTGTCCGCCGCGCCCGTGGCCATGCTGCCGCTGGGTGTCCAGACCCGGTTCAGTGCCGACGGCCGCGAGCTGTGGGTGCGGGCGATCCCCGACACCGTGCACGTGGACAGCCACGACCCGCGGCTCACCGCCGAGGAGGCGGAGCTTGGCCGGCGGTACCGCGACGCCGGCCCGGCCCGGACGGACCTGTGGCTGACCCTGGCCACCCGGTTCGGTGCCCCGCGGGCCGAGTGGATCGTCCGCGCGACGCTGGCCGGCACCGTCGTGCTGCGCGACCAGCCGTGGGCACGGGCGGCCCGCAGCCGGCTGCTGCCGCGTCGGCTCTACGCCTTCGCCTACGACGCGGCGGGCGCCCTGCTGGCCTGGCAATACGGCCAGCCGATCCCGTTCGAGCTGCCGATCGGCCTTGATCCCACCGCTTCCACCGATACCGACCCGGCCCAGGACCCTGGCATCCGCTGGATGGTCGACTTCGGCGAGGCCCTCGCCGTCGGGATGGCCATGAAGCTGCGCCTACCCGAGCCGCCACCCGCGCACATCGCCCGGATCGTGGTCGTCGGCGTGGAGACCGCACTCTCCACAGCGGACGGTGCCCGGGAGTTCGGCGACGCGCTGGTCGCGCACCGTTACACCCGTGGCATCGGCTTCCTGCCCGAGGGCACCCCGACAAACCTGTCGGGGTCGGCGTCGTGGGCGCCGGATGGGCCGGTGGCCCCGCCCGACGCGCCCCAACCGCCGGCCGCCGGCGGAAACGCCGATGCCGCCGCCATCGCCCTCGGCCTGACCGCCCGGGCGGGCGAGCTCTTCGGCGGTACGCCCCACGCCGACGGCGGCGTCACGCTTCGGCGGGTCCGTGGCCAGATGAACGCCGCGCTCTGGCCGGCCACCTGGGGTTACTTCGTGGAACACATGCTGGCCCCGGTAGTGGCGCCGGCCGCGGTCGAGCCCGCTCGCCGGCACTTCGAGACCTGGGTACGTGGATGCGGGCCGCAGCCCGTGCTGCGCATCGGCGAGCAGCCGTACGGCCTGCTGCCGGTCTTGCCGCCGGTCGGCTGGGCGGCGCAGGACGAGGAGGCTCCGGTGGCCGCGCTGCGCGGCCTGCTCGCCAGCACGCTGCGTCCGATCTGGAGCGCCTCCGTCGCCGCGGTGCCCCGGGTCACCGACGAGCCGCCGCCGAGCGAGCCTCCGACGGTGCACGAGAACCCGCTGCTCACCGTCTTGTCGATGCAGCCGACCTCGATGAGCTTTCGTGGTCGCAGCGTGCTCGGCATGCAGTTCGTCGACGCGGCCTGGCGCTTCATCCGCAACCGGCTCGACGCCGACCAGATGCTGGATCCCGCGTGGCGGGCCGAGCAGGCCGCGCTCGCCCGCGCGGCGCTGGATGCGCACGGTCATCCCGACTGGCACCCGTATCTCGAGCAGACGGTGTTCGCCGCGAACTACTTCCCCATACCGTTTGCACTTGTCCAGGGCGACGGCGACCGGTCACAGCCGCTATCCACCGACTGGCTCACGCTGTTGCGCGGCGCCAGCTGGCGCCAGCTGCGCCAGGACGGGTTCGTGCTGCCCGAACGACCGCTGCTGTACCTGTTGCTGCGCCACTCGCTGCTGGTGGCCTACCTGTTCGCCGCCGGGACGATGAACCCGGCCGACCCGTGGCGGGGCGGCGAACCCGCCATCCACGGCGTGGACGAGATCGACGACAACCTCGCGGCCCCGCGCCCAGGCATGGTGTGGGACAGGCTTACCGCGCCGTCGGCAACCGGACCGGCCAAGGGTGATGTCCTCGACACGCAGCCCCAGCCTCCGCTGACCGCGGTGCGCGACGCGATCGCCGGGCTGGCCGGAACCCCGGTAGAGGTGCTCGAGCGCGCCGCCGCCGAGACGCTCGACCTGTGCTCGCACCGGCTCGACGCGTGGATCACCTCGTACGCCCAGCGCCGGCTGTCCGCGATTCGTGGCGCTGCCGCCGGTGGCGGCCTGCACCTGGGCGCCTACGGCGTGGTGGAGGACATCCACCGAAGCGACGGCCGCGGCAGCGCCGGGTACGTGCACGCGCCGTCCCTGTCGCATGCGTCTGCCGCAGCCATCTTGGCCAGCGGCTACCGCGCCCACCCCGACGCCGGCGGCACCCGGCACCCGTTCGGTGTCGACCTGTCGTCGCAGCGGGTCCGCGTCGCGCTCTCGCTCCTCGACGGGGTCCGGGCTGGCCAGCCGCTCGGGGCGCTGCTGGGGTACCGCTTCGAGCGCACGCTGCAGGATGCGGGACTCGCCCGGTTCATCGACGACTACCGGGCATTCTCACCGCTGACGGCGGCCGGCCCCGCGCTCGCCAGCGCGACCGCCGAGACGGTCAGTACCCGCAACGTCGTCGACGCGCTGGAACTGCACCGCCGGTGGGTGGCCGCCGGGCGCATCATCGACGCGGGGTGGC
The DNA here is from genome assembly GCA_050264675.1 of Micromonosporaceae bacterium. Classification (GTDB taxonomy): domain Bacteria; phylum Actinomycetota; class Actinomycetes; order Mycobacteriales; family Micromonosporaceae; genus JBLNGJ01. Next base: position 44 of record JBLNGJ010000169.1, on the reverse strand, counting down.
CGGGCGGCGAGGCGCACGATGAGCTGCAGGCCGTCCTCCAGGAA